>JAAYKS010000415.1 GCA_012522285.1 Clostridiaceae bacterium
CGAAGGCGTTGTCGTCTTGGGAAATCACTTCGGCGGCCAGTCCCGCGGGCGGCGGCGGGGCATACCCGTACACCTCGCGGGAGAGCAGATCCAGGATCTCTGAGCGGCGGGCCGGCCAGGCGGCGGGCTCTCCAGAGGAGGCGCCGAGCACGTCGGGAAGACCCTTTGGGAGCAGGCTGGGATCGATGTGGTAGTTGTTGTCGTCCATTTTATATCCTCATTCGATTGATTCGTTGTCGTCACACCCACAGCATACCATCCGGCCGCATATAAACTCCACTTTCAGCGGGCGGACAGGCGGTCCCACAAGGTCCGGAGCGCGCCTTCGTCGCCGACGTTGCCCGGGAATACGACATACGCCATCCCGGGAAAGCGGCTTTCCGGGCCGAGTTGCCAAACCGGTACGCCGGGGAGCGCCTGCCCGAGCACCGTGGCCCGGCGGACGCCCAGCGCGCGCACCCCGATATCGCTCGAGGTGATCCCGCCTTTGGCCACCAGAAATCGTGGTCGGACTCCGAGTCCGGACACCATCCGCACCAGCGCGCGGGACACTCCCACCGAACGCGCCAAATCGTCCTCCGGCGCCCCGGTCCCGGCCGTCAGCAGACGGCGGCTGGTAAACACCGCGACGGTTTCCCCCGCCGCGATCCGACCGGACACCTCCGCGGCAATCCGGTCGGTCAGTGCGTCCCCGCGCCCGGCGGCGGCTTCGGCGACGTCGAATTCCACGGAACGGACCCGCCCGTCGTCCAGCAGACGGTTGAGCTGCGCGGTGGTCTTCGCCACGTGGGACCCGATCACAAACAGCCCGCCGGGTGTGGGTTTGCCCGGTGGCGAGTCGGGAGATCCGCCCAACAGTTCCTCCCGGGTCAGCAGCGCACGCGGCGCCACCCCGCCGAGCACCCGGGGCAGCGCGGCCGCGGTGCGGAACAAAAACGTCCGACCGGCCCGCATCGCGCGCAGGATCGCGGCCGCGGCGACCTCGACGTCCGCATACTCCATCGCATCCACGACCACTTTCCCAAATCCATGGGTGGCCATCAGTTCGCGCGCCAACCCTTCGACATCCAGCGACCGGAGCCGCTCGAGCGGCAGCAATCCGACCTGTGTGGCGCGGCACACCCCGCCGGTCTTTTCCTCGATCCAGGCACGGAGGTCCGAGCTGTGGTATCCAAAAGTCCGGTCCCGGGCGAATTCGGTCTCGCCTGCGGGGACCATCCGCCCCTGCTCGACCACATAGTGCACGCCATCGGCGGTCAGCCGGCCGCCCTCCAGGAAAAACGGGCACAAGATTTCTCCGTCAATCGCATGTCCGGTCTCGGCTTCGAGCACCCGGCGCAACGTGTCGGTTTCCAGCGGATAATGCCCCCGCATCGTGGAATCGCTCCGGGAGATCAGGACAAACCGCCGGTTGCGGGCGCGGGCAACGGACGCGATGTCGCGCGCGAGCCCTTCGTGCAGCCGTTGTGTGTCCGCGCGGGAGAGGCTGCGCGAATTGGTGAGGATGAAAAACATCCGACCGGGCTCGTCGAACCCCTCCGCGATCGAAGCCGGAGAAAAGTCTGTAAACACCGAAATCCCGTGGACGGTCTGGACCCCAGTCGGATCGTCGTCGAGCACCACGATTTTGGTGTCGTCCTGCGCAAGCTCCGCCGCGAGGAGCGCCGCGGCCGCCGTTGGATCGGAGGCGGTGTACCGTGCAGCCGCCTCCTCCGGGGTCAACCCACGCAAGCAATCGGTCAGGTCTTCCCCTGACCGAGTGGTCAGGTCTTCCCCCGATCGATTGGTCATACTTCCTCCTGCGTCCCGCGGATCTCCATTCCCGCCGCCGCTTCGTAATAGAGCGCGATCGCGGCGTGGTCCAGATCCGCCATTCCGGCGGTATCCAGCCAGGTGAAGATCCCCCCAAGCACCGAGGTGAGCGGCATCTCCATGTTGAGGGAGCGGGCGGTTTCCAGCACGTTGTTGATGTCTTTCCGGTTGATCGAGATCCGTCCTCCGGCTTTGAAATCCCGGTTGAGGATCATGGGCATCTTGGCGTCCAGCACCGCGCTGGCGGCCAGACCGCCCCGGACCGCGTCGTACACTTTGCCGGGGTCCACTCCGCCCCGGACCGCCAGCATCATGGCCTCCGACATGGCTGCGATCCCGAGACCCACCATCACCTGGTTCGCCAGTTTGGCCATGGACCCGGCGCCGTGACCGCCCACCAGAATCGCGGAAGATCCCATCTGGAGCAGCAGCGGCTTGATTTTCTCGAACGCATCTTCCCGTCCGCCTACCATAAAGACGAGGGTCCCGTCGATCGCCTTGGGCTCCCCACCGCTGACCGGGGCGTCCAGCATAAGCACCTCGCTGACGCGGCACTGCTCCTCGATTTCACGCGAAGCCGCGGGCGAGAGCGAACTCGTGTCCACCACCAGCGTCCCCGGCTGGGCGGTCGACAACACCCCGTCGGCGCTGTTCAGCACCTTAAGCACCTGAGGTGCGGCAGGGAGGGAGAGGAAGATCACCTCGCACTCCGCTCCGATCTGAGCGGGTCCGGTCGCGGCACGCGCACCGTGATCCGTGAGCGACTGTACGGCGGCCGGGTCGATGTCGTACACCAGCAAACCTTGTCCATTGCGCAACAGATTGCGGGCCATGGGCTTGCCCATGATCCCGAGTCCGATGAAACCTACTAAACTCATACCATTCCCTCCTTCGCGTTCAGAGATAGCACACGGACGCCGAACCGGTCGACCCGCGTCTCCCCGATCTTCTTTTCCTCCGTCAGACGATCCGTAAACAGTTTTTTGAGAATGACTGTCGTCTCCTCTCCGTAGTTGAGAACAAAAAACAGCCGGTCCGCACCTTGCCCGCGCACCGCGAGTTCACAGCCCGCGGGCAATTCCAACAGTGCCCGATAGGGCGAAGCGGCCCCGAATCCCGCCAGTAGCGCACGGGCGGCATCCGCGGCAAACCCCGCACCGAACAGGTGGACATGCCCCGCACCGACCGCACGTTCAGTCAAGGCGGGCGTCCCCTCGAAGCGCCCGGCCGCATACCAGGCGAGCACCCGTGTTCCCGCGCCCGGATCCGGATCGATCACATCGTTCCACAGCGGGGTATCGAGCCGGACCCCGTCCCACTCCGCGTGAGAGGGGGTGTCGGCCGGCGTCACCATACTGCCTTCCAGCACGGTCGCACCGCACAAGCCCGCGATCGGCCCGGGCGCAGGTTCCATCGGGCACTGGCCGCGGGAATCTTTATAGCCGGACCGTGCTCCGAGCAGAAGCCGCCCGCCGTCCGCGACATATGCCTCCAGTACCGCTGCCCGCGCGGGGGAGAGAATCGTGGCGTGCGGATAGACCACCAGATCGTACCGCGCCAGATCCGCCGCGAGTGTGCCGTCGTCCAGATAGACGATGTCATAGGGGGTGTGGGTCGTCTGGAGCGCCTCGAACCAGGCGGCCTCGCCCGCCCGCCGCATCGGGCCGTGCCAGAGGTCGTCCTCGCCGTCCCAGAGATTGTCGTAATCCCTGAGAACCGCGACTTTCGCCTGTACTTGCAACCCCGCGAGCCCCGGAAGTTTCGCGGCATCCGCGATCGTGCGCGTGGCTTCTCGCAGTTTCCGGTTGTCCCGGTTGTCGTAGTCCAGGATACCGTGCCAGTAGATCTCGGTGCCAAACGTCGCCGTCCGCCAGCGGAACCAGCTGATAAAATCCGCCCCGTGCGCGAGGGACTGAAAGGTCCACAAACGCAACTGACCGGGCAGCGGGGCGCGGGCGGCCATCCGCATGACCCAGCCGTTAGCTCCGCTCTGCTGCTCCATGACGCCGAACAGCGGCGAGAACGCGCGCACGTTGGCCAGATTCCAGCTCCATTTGCGGTCGGCCATCTCTCCGGACGGGCCTTCGATCATGCCAGCACCGAAGTTCGGATAGGAATCGTAACACAGAAAATCCACACCCTGCCCGACCAGCGCTTTGTAGTCGAGGTGTCCAAACGTCCCGTTGGTCGTGATGAACCGGTCAGCCGGCACATGCTCGCGCAACGCGTCGTGCTGCAGCCGGCAGTAGGAGATCGCGCTGTCCGAGAAAAAGCGTTTTTCGTCCAGCCGCATGTGCGGATTGAACCCCGCCCGCCCCGCGGCCGGACGGGACAGATGGACCTGGCTCCAGTCGGTGTAGCTCTGGTTCCAGACCACGTTACCCCACGCTTCGTTGAGGGCATCCAGTGTCCCGTACCGCTGCTGCAGCCATACCCGGAACGCGTCGTGATCGGCTTGGGCGTAAAACACGTCGGTCTCGCAGTTAAGCTCGTTGTCGATCTGCCAGCCGATGATCGAGGGGTGGGTGCCGTAGTGCTCTCCGAGCTTGGACGCGATCAGGCGGGACTTTTCCCGCCACACCGGGGCGTTGTAGTTGTAGTGCCGGCGCATCCCGTGGCTGAACGGCCTCCCGTCGAGGTCCGCGTTGAGCACCTCCGGGTATTTTTCGGTCAGCCAGGCGGGCGGGGTCGCGGTCGGAGTGCAAAAGATCACCCGGATCTCGGGGAAAGTCGACACCAGCGCCAGGAAACGATCGAAAAAGTCGAACGTGAACGCGCCTTCGCGCGGCTCAAACAGATTCCAGGCGAACTCCGCGACACGGATGACGGTGATCCCCGCCGCGCGCATGCGCTCGAGATCGGAACGCCAGAGCGTCTCCGGCCAGTGTTCGGGATAGTAACAGACCCCAAAGGTCACATGTTCCATAATCATCGAGTGTTGCATGGGCATCCTCCGGCATACCGCGTAAGTCGGATTGTTGTACCTTCATTGTATCTCAGGACGCCTCCTCCTGGGCGGTAGGCGCACGTCTGCTTGCGGGGCAGAATGAAATTTATTACAATACAGCCAAATACGTGACCCCGCGCCATGAAAGGAGAAAGCGATATGGATTCGGTCCTCTCGATCGATCTCCGCCCTTTGGTGCATGCATACCGCTTTGTCCTCGCGCATGACAGCACTCCGGTCAGGGGGTAGTCCGCCCTTTTGAAGGGCGGATCCGCCGTTCGGACCGGTTGTCGCAGCGGGCATGTCAGGGGAAACGGCATTCGCGGCCTCCGGTCGGAGGCAGACCGTCCCGCCCCACCCCGCATCGCGCACCCGGCAGTCCGAACCGACTGGCCGGGTTTTTTGACGCCTCCCTGCCCCTCTGCCGAGACGGGAACCGCCAACCAACCCGAAGAAAGGCATCCACCGATGAGCACCATGCGTCTTGCCCCTTATCTTTCCACCGCCCACATGGCCATGCGGGAAAAAACCAACGCGGGGATGACCGCTATGCTGCCCCGCATGCTCGCGATTGGCGCGCGGGTGGTCCCGTTGATGGTCGTCTGGCGGGTCGTCCTGCACCGCGGAGCCGACGTCGGCATGACCCTGTCCCAGATGCTGGTCTACGCATTTGCGGGGGCCCTGTTGTCCGACCTGCTCGAAGTACAGACCGCACTGTCCTCCTGGAACTACGACGGCCGGCTGGTCTCGCTCTACCAGCGCCCGCTGCCGGTACTCGCACACGTCGCCGCCCAAACCGCGGGCGGATGGGCGCCGCTGCTGTTGTTTTTCTCCCTGCCCCTGCTGTTGCTCGCGCCGCTCGCGGGGCTGGACACCCGGCCGGCCACCCTGTGGTTTTTCCCGAGCCTGCTGCTGGGCATCTCGCTCGGGTTCGCGATCGATTTTCTGTTTTCCTGCCTGACCATCCGGCTGCGGGGGATGGCCTGGATGGTCTATTCCATCCGCATGGCACTGGTCTCCCTGCTGTCCGGCGCGGTGATTCCTTTCCGGGTGATGCCGTTCGGACTGGACCGTATCCTCGACCTGCAGCCACTCGGAAGTCTGGCGGGCGCTCCTCTCTCCCTGCTGGTAGGCACGGGAGATCCCGCGCGGGTGCTCCTGCTCCAGCTGGGGTGGAACCTTCTGCTGTGGCCGCTGACCATTCTGCTGTTCTCGCGTTCGCGGGAAAGGATGACTAGCTATGGCGGATAAAAGCGGAAAAAGACAGACCCGCCCCGCGTCCACACGTGCCGCCTCTGGCCCGGGGGCCTGGATCCGGCGGGTCGGCGCGCTCTTCGCGCTCTATGCCAAAATGGACTTCGCCTGGTTGCTGCGCGACACCAAAACCGCGTTGATCGTGATTGCCGCCGAATCGATCTCCCAGGTCGCGGGCATCACCGGCGTTTTCCTGATCGCCTGGCGATTCGACGGGATCGGGAATATGGACCGGTACGAAGTGCTGCTCCTGCTGGGATATGCGACGCTGCTCCAGGGCGTGTACAACTTCTTTTTCAACGGGGGAAACACCGGCCACCTGTCCCGGCGCATCGGGCGCGGACAG
Source organism: Clostridiaceae bacterium (assembly GCA_012522285.1). Lineage (GTDB taxonomy): Bacteria > Bacillota > Clostridia > Saccharofermentanales > UBA5734 > JAAYKS01. The sequence continues at coordinate 6,360 of JAAYKS010000415.1, forward strand.
CTGGAGCACATGATGATCCAGCCGGTCCCGCTCGGGGTACAGCTGGTCACCGACGGATTTCTGCCGGTGTCGGGAAACGGCGGGCTGATCGCGGGCATCGCGGTCACCGCCGTCGCGGTCCGGCACATCGGGCTGGAGGTCACACCAGCCTGGCTGCTGCTGTTCGCGTGTCAGCTCCTGGCGGGACTTGCGGTCCTGCTCGGCATGCTCTACCTCGGTTCGGTCGCGGCGTTCTACCAGCCGGTGGCCGCGGAAGAGATCACAAGCGACATCTACAACACCGCGGTCCGGCTGTCGGCCTTTCCACTGTCCGACCTCTCCCGAGGTGCTCAGACTTTGCTGCTCACGGCCGTCCCGGCCGGGCTGCTCGCCTGGTTCCCGACGCTCGTGCTGCTCGGTCGGCCGCCGCTCGGACTGACCGCGGCGTTTCCCTTTTTGTTTGCCTCTGTACTCGCCCTGCTGACCGGGGTTCTGATGAAGAAAGGATGGATGCATTATGCGCGAGAAGGATCGCCCCGATACTCGGA
>JAAYKS010000416.1 GCA_012522285.1 Clostridiaceae bacterium
ATCGCGCGCGGCAGCGGCCCGTCGTGGGCTCGGACCCGGACCGGATCCACGCGGAAATAGTCGGGGTAGTCTTTTTCAAAATAGACCAAGAACAAGTTGCGGTCGGGGGTGCGTGCGGCATAGGCCCATCCCCGGTATCCCATCGGATCCCCGATTTTGTTGGGTGTCACGAGATCCGCGTCGGGTTCGAGCGCCGCATACCGGTCCGGGAACCGTCCGATGAACCGGAGGAGATGCCCGACCTGCGCGCCGGAACGGAAGGCAAGCGCGTCCCAGATCTTGTAGGGTGCCTCCTCCTCGATATCCGCGCTCCAGAGTCCCTGGGCTCCGTAGATGTACCCGGCCAGTCCGCCGGAGAGCAGACTGCCGTAGATCCCGGATCGGCAGTTGCGCTCCGCCTCGACACTCGCAGCGGGCGGATTGTCATCCGGAAAGCCTGGATAGTAAGGCTCTCCATTGAGTGCGGGCAGCGCGGGTTCGTGCCGGTACATCTCCTCGAGATACCAGTAGTAGTCGTGCTCCCGCCAGTTGCCCAGTTGATGAAATCCGATCCATGCGGCGTCCGGACCGTCTCCGAAGTTGACCAGCGAAGACGGAGATGCGTTGGTGCCGAGCAGCGTGCCGAACGGGGGTGGTCCGTATTTCTCGATCATGAGGTTGATCGGCTCGTTGTACTCCCGGGAGGGGATCGAGGGCAGATGCCAGTCAAAGTGGATCGGACTCAGCAGGCAGTTGTTTGCCTGACAGCGCGCAAACACATACCGGACATAGCGCGCGTAGGACTCCGGCCAATCGTGGAACGCCTTCCAGCAAGGGCTGATGTCCCGGCGGGCGACCTCGATGAAAGGAATGAATCCCTCCTGGTTGAGGTAGTCCACCTTGCGGTCCATATACCGGAAATAGTCCGGATTGATCCGATCCATGTCCGGAAACACGTCTTCATATCCCGGGACCTTGCCCGGAAACAGGAAGGGGCGCCCGCCTTCGTTTGACATGTCTTTGGCGCTGTCGGTTCCCCATTGCTTCCAGGCCGCGCGGACCGCCAGCGTCTCGCCGCCTTGCGTCACCTGGACGGAGGGCGGACGGCCGTCGTTGGCCCAGTTGGGAAACGACGCCATCAGGGCGATCGAGTTGTATCCCTGTTCCTTGCGGAACTGCACCATGTCCTTGAACCCCATCGAAGGTCCGAGCGGACGGGGCGCGTCGTCGTCGTACCAGGGAAACCGGAAGGTCGGGGTCGCCCACCAGGTGTCGCCCAGCAGATAGAACGGGGTGCCGTCTGCCAACCGGAACGCATGTCCGGCTGGATCGGGACGGACAAAGCCCCGGCGACAGCGGTTGTCTTCGCACGCCGCGGCGGACCAGGGTGCCGCCTCAAACCCGCCGGCCTGGCCGGACAGTCCGGTGTCCGCGGGGCTGGAACCACTGATCCAGTGCCAGGCCCCCGGAGAGGTCGCCACGAGCCGGACCCGGTAGACATTCCCGCCGTCCCAGAACCCGAAGACCCGCTTGTGAAAGCCGGGGCCTTCGAGATCCACCCAGACGTCGACCTCCGTGTAGGGGTTGGCGTAAGCGGCGGCTGCGTGCAGCGTGATTTCGACCTTTTCCCATACGTGGACGGTAGATTCACTCACGTCGTTTCTCCTTTATTGGTCAGGCCGGTCCGTCTTTTGGATACAGCGTCGCGATATTCAAATCGTTCTTTTTGCGGACGACATCGAGACCGGTCAGTTCGGCCAGCGAGATTTCGACGAGGTACAGGACCGTGGTCCCTTCCTCGAGATGTCCGGTATAAGCCTGTTCCAGATCCGATACGACCATGTGGAAATGCGGTTCGCCATCGATCACGACGCCCTGGAGCGAGGCCAGTTCCATCGGTTTTTCCACCGTGAGGAACTCGTCGACCGGAGAGGGCTCCATTCCGGTCACCCGGTGGAACACCGCTTTTTGCAGAGATCCGATCGCACTTGTGACGATCGCGTTGCGGATACCGGCTTCGGCCAGCTGTTCCTTGATGCTTTCCAGCAACAGGTCACCGCGTTGCAGGTTGACGACCAGCACCCGTCCGATTCCCTTTGAGATAAAGCCTTTCATACGCGTCACTCCTCTGTGTCGGGAAGGGCGGCACCGGATTCCGGGTGATCCGGGCTTCCGGTGCCGCACCCTCTCGGCTTGTTGGTTGCGGCCAAAGAAATGTCAGTCGATGTCCGGCCAGAGTTCTACCGTCTCGTCGAATTCCCGACCCAGCGTTTCGTAGAAACGGCGGCGGTCGACGCGGTCTTTCTGCTGGATCTTGTAGGCGCGGCGGGCCACTTCGTCCGCGATCCACTGCGGGATGCAGATGACGTCGTCGTCGTCCGCCAGGATGACGTCGCCCGGGCAGACATAGACGCCCGCACAGACCACCGGCTCGCTGTCGGATTTGACGCGGATGCGCCCCATCGGGTGGGTATAGGAACGTACCGTGCAGAACACCGGAGATTGCTGCATGATGCACTCGCCGCTGTCGCGGCAGGTGCCGTCGATCACAAAGCCGACCACGCCTTTGGACACGAAGTCCAGGGTGTTGGCCGAACCGAGGATGCCCGCGCGCGAGCCTTGGGCCGCGATCACATAGACCTCGTCCTCGCCGCCTTTGTAGCGCTCGACGCCGGGACGGTTGTAAGCGCTGTACCCGCCGTCCTCGATGTTTTTGTATTGTTTCTGGTCGAATTCCTCATAGGTCATGGCCGGCATTTTGCGGTCGTAATAGTCGTATTCCTGTGTATGGGCGATGCCGGCGAACCGGATGCCCGGAAAAATCGGCCTCATGTTGAGCGCAAATTCGTACCGGTCCTGGAGACCCATCGAGTCGAGGGCGTCGCATACGTCCGCGCCGCGGAGTTTTTTAAACAATGCGAGGGTTTCTTTCGAGACTGCCATGTCACACACTCCATTTTCGTTGTGGGATGTCGGTCTGCCGCCGACCTGGCCTGCGCGGCCGGGGTCGTGGTTCCGACGGCCGATGGTACCGATTCGATTGACTGTTCTTGAATTCACATCACCTCGCTTGCCCGCATTTGCCAACGACGGATTTAGGCATGCCTTGCGCGTCTGTTCTTCGATCCGGACGGAGCCGAATGTCTGCTTCCGGCC
>JAAYKS010000417.1 GCA_012522285.1 Clostridiaceae bacterium
CGCATGCAGGCCTCCAGTCCGGTCAAATTCGGCGGGTTGTGGAGCGGCGCTATCGGAATCAGGTCGCGGATGGTGTCAAGCACTTGCGTGTCCACCAGCACACTGGATTTGTACCGATCCCCGCCATGCACCACCCTGTGCCCGACCGCGACGATCTCGGCCAGGTCGATCCCTTCCCGGGCAAACAAACCGAACACCGCCTTGAGTGCCTCTTTATGATCCGCAAGCGGGATCGACGCGGTCTGCCTTTCGCCTCCGTTTTCATACCGGATCTGGCTGGTCTCCGGCGATCCGACTTCCTCAGCAATCCCCTTCAGGATTCCTTCGAGTCGCGTGTCCGTACACAACCGATAGAGATTGAATTTGACGGACGAGCTTCCGCAGTTCAGGACCAGTACGCATGTTTGCATGGATTTGTTCTCCGCTTCGCTTAGAATGGTCCCCGCCACACGGCCGGGGTGGAATCGACTGCTTCCAGTGTAACGGATGAGCGTATGGCCTGTCTTGTTCTCTTCTCAACGGCGGAAAAGTTTATGATGGAACCATGGAGACAAAAAAAATCGTATTGATCACAGGTGCGACAGGCGGTCTGGGAGATCCGGTCGTCCGGCTACTGTCCGCAAGCGGCCGCTGGGTGGTGTTCGCGGCGGGAACCAACCGGGAGCGGCTGGACCGCCTCCGCGGTTTGCCCGACCTCCATCCGGTGGTCCTCGATGTCACGCGGCAGGACAGCGTCGATCGCGCCCGCGCGGAAGTGCTTACGCACACCGCCGGGCTGGACGCGGTGGTCCATCTCGCCGGTGCCTCCGCTTTTGCGTCCCTGGTCGGCACGGACGCCGCTGAAAAACTCGAACACATCCTCTCGATCAATGTGATGGGCATGGCCCGTGTTAACCAAACCTTTTTCCAGCTGTTGCAGGCGCGAGGCGGCCGGATCATCCATTGCAGTTCCGAGGCAGGCTGGATGACACCACAGCCTTTTGCGGGAGCGTATTATCTGTCGAAACACGCGGTGGAGGCATACAGCGACAGCCTGCGCCGGGAACTGATGTTCCTGGGGATGTCTGTGGTGGTCCTCCAGCCCGGACATTTTCGCACAAACATGTCGAACGCCGTACGGGCCGGGTTCGAACAAACCCGGAAGGACAACCCCCTCTACGCTGCGGTGCTGACGCGGCTCGGACCCTGGATGGAGCAGGAACTCGACCGCTCCGGAGACCTTGATGCCTTTGCCCGCCTGGTGCAAAAAGTGCTGGAGGTTCGCCGCCCCCGGATCCGATACCGCATCGGCACCAGCCGGTGGCTGACCCTGCTGGAGCTTTTGCCGGACAGGCTGGTCGACCGGCTTTACCTGTATCTGGGGACAAGGGGGCATCGAAACCTGTGACCGCTCGGGAAAAAAGCGTCGCACGGCAAAAACCGTGCGACGCTTTTACTATTGTGGTTGTCCGGTCTCTCTTGAGGCTGCCCGGCTTGTCAGTTTGTCAAAAATCCCGGGTGTGCTTTTTCGGGCCGCCTTCCGGCGCGTCGCCGGATTTTTCCGCCTGATCGTGGCGGGGGGTATATCCGCTGCCGGGCCGACGATCGTTCGGGCGGTCCCGACGCTCGTCCCCACGGGGGCGTCTGTCGTCGCCGCGCGGACGGCGGTCTTCACCACGCGGTCCGCCGAACGGCCGGGCAGGACGATCCCGCGATTCGGATTCGTTGAACCCCTCCGGCTTGGGCAGACAATCGCGCATCGAAAGGTTGATGCGACCCTGGCTGTCGACCTCGGTGACCATGACCTTGACCGGATCTCCTTCGCTGACGACATCCTCGACCTTTTCGACCCGTTTCCAAGCCATCTTGGAGATGTGGACCAGGCCTTCCTTGCCAGGCGCGAATTCGACGAATGCACCAAAGGTCATCAGACGGGTGACACGGCCCTCGAACACTTGACCCGGCTCGGGATCGTTCACGATTCCTTCGATGATCGCAATCGCCTTGCGCCCCATTTCGATGTCCGCTGCCGCGACATACACCCGACCGTCTTCTTCGATGTCGATCTGGGTACCGGTCTCGGCGATGATCTTGTTGATCACTTTGCCGCCTGCACCGATGACTTCGCGGATTTTGTCGACCGGCACCTGCGTCTGCAGGATCTTGGGGGCATACCGGGAGAGTTCCTCGCGGGGAGAAGCGATACATGGGAGAACGATGTCGTTGATGATCTGCAGACGGCCTTTGCGGGTCATCTCAAACGCATCGCGGACGATGTCGTACGAGAGGCCGTCCACCTTGATGTCCATCTGGATGGAGGTGATGCCTTCGGTCGTGCCGGCCACTTTGAAATCCATGTCGCCGAAAAAGTCTTCGATGCCCTGGATGTCCATGAACACGAGAAAATCGTCTTCATTCTCTTCGTTGACGATCAGACCGGCTGAAATGCCGGCGACCGGACGCTTGATCGGTACACCCGCGTCCATCAGCGCGAGGGTGCTGGCACACACCGAACCCTGCGAGGTGGAACCGTTGGACATCAGGACTTCCGAGACCAGCCTGATGGCATATGGGAATTCGTCTTCTGCGGGCAGAACCGGGATCAAAGACCTCTCTGCGAGGGCACCGTGCCCGATTTCCCGACGGCCGGGGGAACGCGCCGCACGCGCTTCGCCGACACTGTAGGGCGGAAAGTTGTAGTGATGGATATAGCGCTTTTCATTTTCGGGATCGATGCCGTCGAGTTTCTGCGCGCTGGACATGGGCGCCAGGGTGCAGGAAGTCAGAACCTGTGTCTGACCGCGCTGGAACAGACCTGAACCATGCACGCGGGGCAGAACCCCGACTTGCGCGGACAAGGGACGGATGGCATCGATGGGACGCCCGTCCACACGCCGGTGTTCACGGAACAGGTAGTCGCGGACGACTTTTTTCTCCAGTTTGTAGACCGCTTCGCCGACCAGGGGGAGCCATTCCGCGTTGATGTCCGCCACATGGGCTTTGACTTCTTCGGTCAATGCCGCCACCGCGCCGTCCCGGACACTCTTGTCGTCCGACAACACCGCAGCCCGCATTTTGTCCCATCCGAAGGTTTTGACCTGGTTGAATAGATCCTCCGGGACGTCTTTTGAAACATATTCGAATTTGGGTTTCCCGATGTCCGCGCAAATCCCGTCGATGAAATCGCAGAGTTCGCGGATCATGCCGTGGCCCTGGATAATGGCGTCCAGTACGACCGCGTCCGCCACTTCATTCGCACCGGCTTCGATCATGGCGATTTTCTTTTTGGTTCCGGCCAGCGTGATGTGCATCGCACTGTCCGTCCGCTGGGCTTCGGTCGGATTGAACACGGTTTTGCCGTCCACCAGACCGATCAGCATGCCGCCGATGGGCCCGTCCCAGGGGATGTCGGAAGTGGAGATTGCGATAGAGGTGCCGACCATCGCGAGAATCTCGGGCGAATGGTCCTGGTCCACCGACAAGACGAGGTTGTTGACCACGACATCGTTGCGCAGATCTTTCGGGAAAAGCGGTCGGATGGAGCGGTCGATCACGCGTGACGTCAGCACGGCCTTTTCGGAAGGGCGTCCTTCACGGCGGATAAAGCCGCCCGGGATTTTCCCGACCGAATACATTTTTTCCTCATAGTCCACACTCAGCGGGAAGAAGTCGATCCCCTCGCGCGGTGTGACAGATGCGGTCGCGGTGGACAGAATCACGGTGTCGCCGTATCGGATCAAACAGGATCCGTTGGCGAACTGGGCCAGTTCCCCGATCTCAACGATCAGGTCACGGCCGGCAAATTGGGTTTGATAGATCTTTTTCATGTAACGAGTACCCTCCGATGGCGGATGTCCGCCGGTTGTTGTGGATTCCATCTGCCGGCATCCGTTCGGGATGCCTGCCTTCGGACGGTAGCCTGTAGGGTCCAAGGCCGATCTCGCGTCGGCCGCGCAACCTACGTTCTACAGTCCTGCGGCACCTGTCCCTCCGGCATGGAGGAATCCGTGTGCTGGTTGCTCTATGAAACAGGGTGGGCGGGAAATCCGCCCACCCTATCCATATCGGTTACTTTCTGATGTTCAGTTTTTCGATGATCGTACGATAACGGTTGATGTCGATGCGGGTGAGATAATCCAGCAGGCCCCTGCGACGGCCGACCATGGAAAGCAGCCCGCGGCGGGAATGATGGTCACCCTTGTGGACCTTGAGATGCTCGGTGAGGTGGTTGATCCGCTCCGTGAGAATGGCGATCTGCACCTCCGGCGACCCGGTGTCCCCTTCTTTCAACCCATACGTTGTGATCAGTTCTGTTTTTCTTACCTTGTCCATCTTGTCCTCCTCATTCGCCAGTAGCAAAGTAGACGGTCGGACGATCCGTTAAACCTTGTCTATGGCAGACTGCGATAGATTCTACCATGGGAGACGGTCGAATACAAGTATGCCGCCGGCTTTACCCGCACTGTACGGAAGAGTCCGGCGCGGATCAGAAGACGTATTCTTCTCCCCGATCTCGGATCACGACCTGATTGTCCCCGCCGGAGGATTCCACCCGGCCGACCTCCCGTGCGGCTATGCCGTACGATGCCGCGATCGCAATGATCTGTTCCACCGCCTGCTCGTCACAATACACTTCCATCCGATGGCCCATGTTGAAGATCTGGTACATCTCCCGGGGGTCGATGGCGCCGGACGCGCGGATGGCGGCAAACACCGCCGGCGCTTCAAACAGGTTGTCCTTGACATATGAGAGCCCCTGTCCATAATCCCGGCACTTGACCTGGCCTCCGCCCGTGCAATGGAGGAGCCCTGAAACAGACGTCCGGCAAGCCGCCAGAATAGCGCGGACCACCGGCACATAGGTGCGCGTCGGAGACAGCAGTGCCTCCCCAGCAGTCATCCCGGCACCCGCGGACGCGTCATCGCCCGGCAGAGGTGTGGTCAGGGAATAGCGGCCGACATACACCTGGTCGGGAGCGATCGTTTCGGAAAACGATTCCGGATATCGGGTGCGGTATTCCGAGGACAGCAGCAAGTGCCGTGCCGCGGTGAGCCCATTGGAGCCGATACCGCTGTTGATCCGATCTTCATACACTGCCTGCCCGAACGACGCGAGTCCGACGATCCGGTTTCCGACGCGGATGCGGGAGGCGTCGACCACTTGTTCCCGCGGGAAGCGGACCACCACCGTACTGTCCGCGATCAAGGTGCGGATGAGATCTCCGACGTCCGCGGTCTCGCCCCCGGTCATCGTGATCCCGACGCCCTGCGCTGCCATCCGGCCGATCGCCTCGTCGTACCCCCGGATCAGCGCGGCGACACAGGCGGCATCAATCCGATGGGCATTGCGCCCGATCGTGTTGGACAGCAAAAAACCGTCCGTCGCGCCTACGCAGGCCAGATCGTCGGTATTCATCACTAGGGAGTCCTGTGCGATTCCCGCAAACCAACCGGGGTTTCCGGTCTCCCTGTACATCATATAGGCCAGCGAGGATTTGGTGCCCGCTCCGTCGGCGTGGACCACCGTACACCAGTCCGGATCGCCCGCCAGATCGGGAAGGATCTTGCAGAAGGCACCGGGATACAGCCCGCGAGACTGGTGCGCGACCGCCTTTTTTACGTCGTCCTTGGTCGGCGAGACGCCGCGGTCCAGATAGGCTTTGGCTGACATGGCAGGCCTCCTGTGTCGGGTTGTTGGCATGGATCGAATGAATAAAAAAGGGTTTTCCGAGCAAGTCTGTAAGCCGGGTTCTGTGTTTGACAACCATCTATCTACGCCTGCCTTCCCAGACAGGCTTGAGCCATCTCCCCGGGACTTGCGGGCCGCAAACGTGTCCCTCCGCGATGTTGCTCCGGGTGGGGTTTACATAGCCGGATTGTCGCCAACCCGCTGGTGAGCTCTTACCTCGCCTTTCCATCCTTACCGGCCTTGCGGCCGGCGGTTTCTTTCTGTTGCACTTTCCTTGAAGTCGCCTTCACCGGGAGTTACCCGGCACCCTTGCCCTGTGGAGCCCGGACTTTCCTCACGTGCCGCCTTTCGGACTGGCACCCGCGGTTGTCTGGCTTGCTCGGAAAACAGACCCATTATACGTCACACCGGACCTCCGGGCAAATGTCCCATCCCCCCTGGTGAACCGTCCAGCGAACCTCCGGGATGGTGGACGAAAAGAAGTGTGCCAGCGGCTCCAGCACCGGGCTTTCACTGACGGCGTGACCGATCGCGAGTACCCGGATCCCCCGCCATCCCAACGTCTGCGAGTCATGGTACCCGATCTCTCCCGTGACCAATGCATCGCACCCGAGCCGGACGAGATCGTCGAGATGTTCGTCCGGAAACGATCCGCCCATCACCGCGATGCGGGTCGCCGGACCGTCGGTCCGGTAATTGCGGAAAAAGCCGTCCGCCCCGGGCAGCCCGCGCGCTCGCGATTCCAGATCCAGCATCCGCAGTCCGGGACCGGGGATACAAATCCGTCCAAATCCGGCAGGTTGGGCCGGATCGCCTCCCTCTTCCGCTGGAGGATAGGGAGCGATGGGGGCTCCCGGTTCCAGTCCCATCCGCCAGGCGAGCTGGTCGGAGACGCCGCCCCGGATCCGGTCGAGATTGGTGTGCATGCTGAAGACCGTCAGTCGCTCCCGCAGGATGCGCGCGATCAGCCTTCCCGCGGGGGTCGCCTCGTCGATGGCGCGAACCGGGTCGAACAACAGCGGATGGTGCGACACGATAAGTCCGCACCGGTTCACAATCGCGTCCGAAACCGCATAGGCGTCGACGTCAAGACAGACCAGCACCCCCTCGGTTTCCCGTTCCACATCTCCGATCTGCAGCCCACAGTTGTCCCAGTCCTCTGCCCAGGCGGGCGGACAATAGGCATCGGCCTTCTCAAGGATTTCCCAGATTTTCATTGTGACGCTCCTCCCGTGTTCCGCACGGAAACCCGCAGTTCCGCCAGCGCCTTCGCGACCGGCAACAGCGAGGGATCCCCGCGGGCTGCCTTTTTCAACCGGGCCACCACCCCACCCAGATACGCATCGGTCCATGGCAGGGGATTCCCCTCCTCCAGTGCGCGTAGGACACAGGGACCCGCGTAGGCTTCTTCGAGCGAAAGACCTACCGGATTTGTGTCCCCGGTCCGCCGGACCCGCAAAACGCAATGGACACTGCGCCCGTCCCGACACAGTGCCTCCCGCTCGATCCGGAAGCCATGAAGATCCAAATACAAACGCAACGCGGCCGCGGATTTCATCGGCTGCAGGATAAAAACCACTCCCGCAGGGATCGGGGCGGCCCGCCGGAGAATCCGGATGGTTTCGTTGCCGCCCAACCCGGCGATCACGACCGTATCACGTTCCCCCGGAGACATGCCGTCAAGTCCGTCCGCCAGCACGGGCATCACCCGGTCCGCCACGCCATAACGGGCGATGCGGTCGGCTGCCACTGCCAGGGGGCCTGCCCGGCTGTCACAGGCATAGGCGTCACGACATCTGTTCAACATCGCCAACGTGATGGGGATCAGTGCGTGGTCGCAGCCCACGTCGAACAATCGGTCGGACTCTCCCGCCAGCTCGACGATGCAGGCAAGGCGTTCGGACAGGGACGGAAGGCCGGCCGGCCGGCGGACGCTCATCCTCTGAACTGACGCAGCTGCACATCAATGTCCAGCAGCTCTTCCTTCATTTCCATCTTGTCCGCCCCTTCTCCGCCGGCGGCAATCCAGGCCACGATCGCAGCCTTGCGCGCGACCAGTCGGTCTTTGCGCACGCGGGACAGATAGCTGTTGGCCGCCTCTTCGATGGCGGACAGATCCCCCATGGCATCGATCTCGAAACTCATCCGGGCTGCTTCGTCCGCGATCCGGCGGCCGTGCCAGTCCGCGTCCCCGGCCAGGCCGATCAGCCCGGACAGGCCGGCACCGGCGCGCTCGTCACGCGCAAGCACCGCAACCGCCATATCGCGGATGACCCCCTCCGGAAAATCCTCCGGTTCGGGGGAGATCCGCATCCGGTCCGCCAGTTCCGGGCTGGATGCGATCAGGCACAGCAAAAACAGCGGATCTTCCGGGAACGGTTTTGCGGGCTCCTGGGGTTCTCCGGTCTGACGTTGTGCCAGCCGGTCCCGCAGCGTCCCCTGTCCGGCGGCCTGCTCCACGCCTTTGCGACGCCGTTCGATTTCCCGTACCACCGCTTCGGAAGGCACGCCCAGCTTGTCGGCGACTTTCGCGGCGTACAGTTCCCGGATGATCGGATTCGGTTCGGCGGCCAGCACCTTACACGCGACGTCCTGGTAATCGAGGATGTCCAGGTCTCCGTCCCGTGTCGATTTTCGTTCGACGGACAACAGCTTGTAGTCCATCAAAGGAAGCGCGCGTTTCACCAGGTCGTGAAACCGGTCTGCTCCGTTTCGGCGGATGTATTCATCGGGGTCTTTGCCGTCCGGGATCTGGAGCACCGTGACATGACACCCTTTGGATACAAGGATGTCCAGACTGCGCAGCGCTGCTTCCTGGCCGGACGCGTCCGCGTCGAATCCGACGATCACGTTTTCCGTATAGCGGCGCGCCAGCTGCGCCTGGCTCGTGGTCAAAGCCGTCCCCAAAGCGGCCACCGCGTTCTCCACCCCCGCCTGATGCATCGCGATCGCGTCCATGTACCCCTCGACGATGATCAATGAGCCTTCCTTGCTCTTTTTGGCAAAGTTCAGGGCGTACAGGTGACGTCCCTTGGTATAGACCGCACTTTCGGGGGAGTTGATGTATTTGGGCTGGCTGTCGTCCATGACCCTGCCCCCGAAGGCGACCACGCGGCCGAGTGCATCGAAGATCGGAAACATGATCCGGTTGCGGAACAGGTCGTAGGGGCCGTCTCGGCCTTGCCGGAACAGACCGGAGCCCGAGAGCACTTCGGCGTCGAACCCTTTGTTTCTGAGCCGTTTCCAGAGATCCTCCCAATCATCCGCCGCGAATCCGAGTCCGAATTTCCGGATGGTGCCGCCGGTGATGCCCCGGCGGGCGAGATAAGCGCTTGCCGCTTTGCCCTTGGGCGACTCGGTCAAATTGAGGTAGAAATGCGCCGCGGCCGCGGCATTGATTTTATACAGCAGGGTTTCCCGCTCCGCGCGCTTTCTATACCCCGCATCTTCCGGCTCGGGAATATGCACCCCCGCGCGGTCCGCCAGCAGACGCAACGCGTCGAGATAGCCAACTTTCTCGATGTCCATGATGAAATGAATCACATCGCCGCCTTTGTGGCAGCCAAAACAATAATATATTTGCTTCTCGGGAGCCACACTGAAGGAGGGAGTGTTTTCGGAGTGGAAAGGACACAGCCCGAACAGGTTCGCCGCACTCCGTTTGGACAGGCGGACATACTGCTCCACAACCGCCACGATATCGTTGCGGTTCTTGATTTCGTCGACGATGGATTGCGGTATTCCGCGTTCGGCTGCCACCGGTCGGCCCCCTTATGTCACAGTAATTGCGTTCCGTTGATAACCAGCCGGAATGCCAGGCCCAAATGGCCGGCTGCGTTCCGGCACATTTTCATGCGCCCGAGAAAAATCTCGAAATAGTCCATCACCGGGCTGAGCGAAGTATCGATGTCGATATCCAGCGTCGCGGTGGCCTGTTCGGAATCGATCGTCAAGACCGACCGTTTGGCCGCATAATTCACGCGGTCGTGGATGTCGAAGGTCTCCCGGTTGCGGTTGGTCACCCGGGAGCGGTGCACGTCAGCTTTGTCCGCGAGGATCAACGCCGCGGACAGATGGTCGATCGCGACCCCGTCGGTCTCGTCGTGGTTGGCGATTGCCACCATGACCTGGCAGGCCTCCTCGACGGGCATGCCCATCCGAAGCAGAAGCTCATAGGCGAGGATCGCACCGTATTGGCTGTGGTGCACGCGGTTGACCGCGTTCCCGATGTCGTGGAGATACCCTGCGATACGGGCCAGCTCCACTGTGCGGGCATCCTCACCCATCTGTTCCAGAATATCTCCGCACGCGTTGGAGACCAGGCGGCTGTGCCGATACGAATGCTCGGTAAAGCCCAGCGCCTTCATCTGACGCGTCGACGTGTCGAAAAGGTGTTTGACCTCTTCGTATTTTTGTACTTCTTTGATGCCGATCGCCGCGTCGGACATTCTACAAGTCCGACGAAAGATTGTACTCTGCGGCGAGTTTCACGTATGCTTCCGCATTGGCTTGATTGTGTCCGATCTCAATGTCGCTGAGCTGGCGCTTGACCTGAGCGGGAATGCCGGCCACCATGGTGCGCGGCGGAATCACGGTCCCCTGACGGACGACCGCGCCGGCCGCCACGATGCTGCCTTCCCCGACAACCGATCCGGACAGCAGGATGGCGCCCATCCCGATCACGGCGTTGTCCCCGACTGTGCTGCTGTGGATGACCGCATTGTGGCCGATGGTCACGTTGTTCCCGATCTCCACCGGCATGCCGCTGTCGCAGTGGATGGAGACATTGTCCTGGATGTTGGCTCTCGTCCGGACCGTGATCTTGGCAAAGTCACCCCGCAGGCAAGCGCCGAACCACACCGAACTGTGTGCCCCGATCCTCACATCGCCGACCAGTGTCGCCGTCTCGGCAACAAACACTTCCGTCTCCAATTCGGGGCTGACCCCGTTGAATGCAATTTTCATCCCAGTCTCCTCCTCGTATGCGGCGGCACGAACCGTCTCCCGCAATCAAATTATACCATCCGGATCGGCCGACCCGTCACTCCGTGGCCGCAGTCTCCACCGCTTCTCGCGTTTCCCGGGCTTTGATCCAAAGCGCGCATTCCACACGTTTCTTCTGGAGCTCACAGCCGACCTCGTAGGTCCCCTCGATATTGCCGGAGGCATGCCACGCGTTGGCCGCACATCCTCCGCTGCAGTAATTCCGGGCCCAGCAGGTGGCGCATGCCGGCTTTTGGGGGACCAGCAGACGCGAAAA
>JAAYKS010000418.1 GCA_012522285.1 Clostridiaceae bacterium
CGATGCCGGCCGTCCAGATGACGGTGTCGGTCGGATAGCGTACGGTTTCACCGTCCCGCTTGAGCTCGACGGAATGTTTGTTGACTCAGGTCAGGCTGATTTTGAGCATGACCCGGACTCCCATTTTTTCCATCCGGCGCTGTGCCTTGTCGGACAGTTTAGACGGAAAGGTCGGCACCACGCGGTCGAGGAGATCGAAGGCGACAATTTCCACTTCGCTGCGCGATAGCCCGAACTCTTCGCAGAGGATCGGAACCCACTCAGCGAGTTCTCCTGCCATCTCGGCGCCCGTAAAGCCCGCGCCGGCGATATAGAAAGTCAGCAACCGTTTTTTCTCTTCCGGATCGGACTCGCTGACCGCACGCCGGAAGCAGTCGAGGATGTGGGCTTTGAGACGCACCGCATCCTGGTAGGACCAGAGTTTCCAGGAATACTCCTCGACCCCCGGGATGCCGAAACACGCGGGCTGAGAGCCGGTCGCAAGCACAAGATAGTCGTACTCGTAGACCGCCCTGTCTCCTTTGACCTGACGTCCCGCATAATCCACGGACCGGATCGTATCTGTCACCAGTTCGACCCGGCGTCCCGCAAAAATACGCTGCAGGCTGATCCGGACGCTCGCCTCGTCGACCCGGCCGGCCGCGACTTCGTGCAGCTCGGTCAGCATCGTGTGGTAGCTGTTTTTATCGATCAGTGTGATCGTGACGTCTTCTGTCTTGCGGAGTCGCTTGGCCAATTTCTTGGCGGTCAGTACGCCGGCGTATCCGGCACCTAGGATGACGATTCGTTTTCCCACTGTCTGTTCCCTCCATGTTTGCGAGTGACAGGCTGCTTTTTATCTATTATACGTTTATACCACGGATCGTGGACCTTTTCGCGCAAAGAGACGGCCGGCTGTGCTACACAGCCGGCCGTCGGATTCCGCTACAGGTCGGATCGTCCGGCAACCATTCCGGATCAGTTGGCTTTGACTTCGTTCTTGCCCGTGATCGAGCTGTCGTCGTCCATCACAAAGGAATCTTTGTAGGCCTGCTCGGTGAAGTAGACATTGCCTTCCACTTTGGTGTCGACCAGCTGGAAGTCGTCCACATCCACGACCAGATCGCCCTTGACGATGCCGTGCTGGATGCTGGCGTTGGGGCTCTTGATGGTGAGCTCGGGGATGGTCAGGGTGAAACGCGCGGTGACATTGCGGTCGGCATCCTGGGTGTAGAGGCCGATTTTGCGCTGGATGACGTCTTTGCCGGCGTCGTCTTTCCTGCCGTTGGTGAATTCGCCGTCGAGAGTCATCGCTTTGGTGACGGTGAGGTCGGCGGTGGTGTAGATGATCCAGGTGCCATCCGCGGCGATTGCCTTCTCAAAAGAAGCCTCGTCGGTCGCATGGGAAGCGCCTGCGCTTGCGTCCACCGTGGTCGGGGTCGTGGTAGGAGCAGCTGTCGTGGTCGGGGTCACGCTGGAGCAACCAGCGAACAGTGCCATGGATACGACCATCAGTACTGCGAGAAACAAAGCCTTGGTTTTCATATGAATTCCTCCTGATTTGGTGCGTGTTGGATGCGGAAGGATTGTAGCACGGACCTCATACGAAAAAACGGTTCCTACGTTACATCGGACGGGGGAAACCCCGTGTTTGGTGACTTGCACACATAGAAAACCGGCCTCGCGGAAAGCGAAGCCGGCTAAAACAACACTTGGGCAAGGCGGGAGGATCAGAACCGCACGAGCTGGTCGATCTGTACGGGCATCCCGGTGGCGATCGACTTGTTCGCCGCGATCCCGGTCAGGATGGACATCGCGCCGTCGATGTGGGAGGCCGCCCGGTTGAACCGGTCGGGTTCGGGCACCCCGAAGATGTCGTTCAAGAGCACCGGGTCACCGCCGCCGTGCCCGCCCGCACCTTCGTCGATGTCGACTTCGTACGGTTCGCCAAACATCGGGAACACCGTAATGCTCTTTTTCTCCAGTGCGCCTTCCAGAGCCGGATTCCCGCCCGCGTTCACATAGGTCTGCTCGACGATGGCGACTTGAATCCGCCCCTTGCTCCCGTTGAACGCCACGCGGTATCCCTCCCAGGGGAGGTAGGCATTGAGGGAGTAGGTCATGATCGCGTTGTTCCGGTATCGAACCATGACGCCCATGGTGTCCTCGATGTTGATGCCGTCGCCGAACACGCTCTGGTCGCGGATGTAGCCGTCGTCCTTTTCCGCATCCAGATAGAGCCCTTTGAGCTGCGGATTGTTTTCCATGTCGAGTGCAAAGTGGTCGACCCCGACCATCCCACTGCCGTGTGCGCGGGTATAGAACTGGGTCACTCCCCGCTTTTCGGCGTTCTCCCGGCCGTAAAAGTTGAGGTCCCCCATGGCGAAAACCGTTTTGGGACGGGAGCCCAGCCAGAAGTTCACAAGATCAAAATGGTGGGTGGCTTTGTGGACCAGCAGTCCGCCGGAATTGCGTTTGTCGCGGTGCCACCTGCGGAAATAGTCCGCGCCGTGCTGGGTGTTGAGCAGCCACTCGAAATGGACCGAGAAGATCTCCCCGATCGTGCCGTCCATGATCAGTTCCCGGACTTTGGTGTTGTGCGGGGCGTACCGGTAATTGAAAGTCACCCGGAGTTTGCGGCCGGCGCGCGGGATCGCGTCGAGGATCTCCTGCGCCTTGTTCTCGTCGGTCGTCATCGGCTTCTCCGAAATGACGTCGCATCCGAGCTCCATGGCGCGAATGATGTACCGGTGATGGGTGCGGTCGATCGAGGTCACGATCACCGTATCCGGCCGATGCGACAGCACCATCTCGTCAAACCGGTCGGGGGTATAGGTCGGAAGCGGTGCGAGACCGTACTGTGAGGAAAGCACGTGGTTGGCATAATCCATACGGGTCTGGTTCATGTCACAGAAGGCCAGCAGCTCGGATGTTTCGGAAAAACGGTCGGCGATCGCTTCATAAAAAAAGCGCGCGCGGCCTCCGGTACCGACCTGGACATACTTTTTGCGGGTTGCCATGTTGAGATACCTCCCTGTAGATCTGCCTTCCATTTTACCCGTTTTGCAACCCGGCGCCTCACAATCCTGTGAAAATCCGGAAAGAGTCGGAGCCGCTTGAGGCCCCTCCGGGACACAGAAAAGCCGGACGGGCTTTTCGCCCGTCCGGCCTGGTACATTGTATCGAAAACCCCCCGGCCTTGTGCCGGTGCTTCCCCCTAGAAGAGTGTTCTGGAAGAGCAATGGGACGAATCACAGATCATCATGGTCTTGACCAGTGTGGCATAATCGTCGGGTCTTTCCTCAACGACAGCTCCGTTGTCAAGTGTGATAGCACAGCTCAGGAGATCCGGATCACAACCAGGCCCGCCTTTGCGTGTCGCAGGTTTGTCCATGTCCCTGCCAGTTTTATTTTTACGATTCTTCTTCATCTTCAGGACCTCCTTACCGCTTCGCGAAATAAGTTGATATGTACGGAAACGGGAATTTCTCCCCTCCGTTGGGGCCTCCCTGGATCCTGTGCACATCATA
>JAAYKS010000419.1 GCA_012522285.1 Clostridiaceae bacterium
CACCGTCTGCGCTTCCCCCGACCGGCTCTGGTCGGTCGAAGGCGGCAAGCCGGTGATCGTGACGCTGGACCAGCCGGGAAAGGAGTAACCAGATGGATTTCTATACATCCGACTATCTCGTCGAACGGGACGAAGACCGCTGCATCCGCTGCGGGGCCTGCGTGCGTCAGTGCGCCAACGAGGTCCACTCGGTCGACCCGGACACCGGGGCGATTTGCGCGGACGAGTCCAAATGCGTGAACTGCCAGCGCTGCGTGTCCATCTGTCCGACCCGGGCACTGCGCATCCGCTCCAACCCGAATGAATACCGTTCCAACGCAAACTGGACGATGGAGGCCATCAAGGAGGTCTCGCGCCAGGCCGATTCCGGCGGGATGCTGCTGTCCGCGATGGGCAGCCCCAAACCCTACCCGATCTACTGTGATCACATGCTGCTCAACGCGAGCCAGGTCACCAACCCTTCGATCGACCCCCTCCGGGAACCGATGGAAACCCGGACCTACCTCGGGAGCAAACCGGTCCGGATCGAGATGGGGGCAGGGGACACCCTGCGCACCAAACTCCCGCCGCTGGTCGAGCTCAACACCCCGATCATGTTCTCCGCGATGTCGTTCGGCTCAATTTCACTCAACGCCCAGAAGTCGATGGCGATGGCGGCCAAAGAACTCAACATCTTTTTCAACACCGGAGAGGGCGGGCTGCACAAGGACCTCTACGAATACGCGGACAACGCGATCGTACAGGTCGCGTCCGGGCGGTTCGGGGTGCACAAGGAATACCTGCAGCGGGGCCGCATCATCGAGATCAAAATCGGGCAGGGCGCCAAGCCGGGCATCGGCGGGCACCTCCCGGGTGAAAAAGTGGACGAGGAAGTCAGCGCGACCCGCATGATCCCGGTGGGTTCGGATGCGATTTCGCCCGCGCCCCACCACGACATCTATTCGATCGAGGATCTCCGCCAGTTGATCTACTCCCTCAAGGAGGTGACCGGGTACACCAAGCCGGTCTCGGTCAAGATCGCCGCGGTGCACAACGCCGCCTCGATCGCGTCCGGCATCGCCCGGGCGGGCGCGGACATCATCGTGCTCGACGGGTTCCGCGGGGGCTCGGGGGCGACCCCCACCCGCATCCGCGACAACGTCGGCATCCCGGTCGAACTCGCGCTCGCCGCGGTCGACCAGCGCCTCAGGGAAGAGTCGATCCGCACTCAGGTTTCGCTGGTCGCGGCCGGGAGCATCCGCAACGCCGCGGATGTCGTCAAAGCCATCGCACTCGGAGCCGACGCGGTCTATATCGCCTCCGCCCCCCTGATCGCAATGGGTTGCCACATGTGCCGGACCTGCTATACCGGCAAGTGCAACTGGGGGATCGCGACCCAGCGTCCGGACCTGACCAAGCGGCTCAACCCGGAGATTATGGTGGAGCGTCTGGTCAACCTCGTGAAGGCATGGGACCACGAAATCCAGGAGATGCTGGGCGGCATGGGAATCAACGCGATCGAAAGTCTGCGCGGCAACCGCCTGATGCTGCGCGGCATCGGACTGACCGACAGGGAACTGAACGTGCTGGGCATCCTGCACGCCGGCGAATGACCGGAAGGGGGCACACATGAAACGGGTCTACGCGATCGAAAAAAACTGCATCGACTGCAAACTATGCGAGGTCTACTGCAAGACCGCACACTCCCGCACCAAGGACATCATCAAGGCACACAAGACCGAACAGCCGGAGCC
>JAAYKS010000420.1 GCA_012522285.1 Clostridiaceae bacterium
CGTCTATACAAAAGGATAACAGATCCAGAATTTCTATAGAAACCGGCAAAGGGGTGCCACCCGCAGCAGCATTGACATCGTACAGACTGGTAACGCCCTCGTGGTGCTCATAAATGTCGAACAGGTTGTGCAGTTCCTGAAAACGCGTTTCAGCCGAATCGACGAGACGCTCAAAATCCTCCAGCGTCTCACAATAGGCGATGATCGATATCACGGTGTTGAACAAACTGACGATGTCGCGTGTGTGACGGGTGTACCCGGCATAGGGACCGGTTTCGGTCGGCGTCCCGTTTGTACAACCGGGGGTTACGGCCAGCAGCAGCGATGCCGCGATCAGAAACAGCAGGGCGCGGATCCCGATGCGGGTGGGCGGTTTATGCCGGCATGTCATGTTGTTTGAAAGGACGGTCATTCTGTCACCCGCACAAAGAAATCGACGATCGCAGTCCAGTCCTTTTCATTTTGCGCATGGCCGCCATCCCGGTAATAGACGACGTTGCGGTCGGATGCGCCAAGCAAGTCAAACACCGGTTGTGCCGCCCGGCAGGTGACACCGGTTCCAATCGGGTTGGACCAGTAATCCTGATTGCCTTCGGTGGTGATCAGTGCCCGGGGGGCGACCAACGCCTTGAGGGTGTGCAGGTCAAAGGGCAGCCGGTCTTCGCGCTCTGCAAAGGTCGCCAGCCGGTCCGCAAACCAATAGGGGAAAGAACGGGTGATGTTGCCGACGGTTTCGACCTTTGGATTCATGTCCGCCGCGCCTCGGTAGCACCCGGCTCCGCCACAACCCGAACCGCTGGAGGTGACCACATCGATCCTTTCGTCCACGATGCCGGCGCAAGTGGTTGCCTTGCCGCCTCTCGAATGTCCCATGATGCAGATCCGGGGAGAGGAGGCGTCCGGGTTGCGGGTGTATAGCCAGGTGTTGACCGCCATGTGTCCCCAGGCCCACGCACCGAGCACCTTGATTTTGAGATCCGGGAAATGGGGGTAGATGCCCGTATCCATCGCCGGACCGTCCGGAGCGAGGCCGGTGCGGTCAAACGTGACAAGTTCGATTCCATCCGCAACCAGACGGTCTTCAATCGGGCAGGGCTCCAGTGGATTCCCGCTGTTTTTTACGATCACGCGTTCGCCTGTGGCGCGGGCAGGCAGAATCTGGCGAGCCCTAAACGCAAAGTCCTGTCCGCTCCCGCCGATATCGTGGACGACGATATCGAGCAACGTATAGGTCCGCGATCCGTCCCGCGCGGTTTCGGTCGATAGGGTCAGGGCATCCACGCGTGTCGGGGCGGGCGGGACATCTCCGAACATATAGAAGGCGACCATCGCTTTGAGCCGCTCACGCATTGACATCCATTGTCCGGGCGTTTCCACGCGCGTACCATCCGGAGACAGGAGCGGATCGGGCAAATCAGGGATCGACGGCAGTTCATCCGCTTCTTTGAAATGGAAAGAGGAAGAATATGGCATGGGCACCTCCACAAATCCGGCCTGAAATTTCCGAGGGGAAGCCGGATGCCGATGCCGTCTTACTCGATAAAGACGGCGGAATACCAGTTTTGGGGATCTTCGGGGGATGTCAGCGTGCGAATCGGGAGTCCGAAGGCACGCACGGTACTAAATACGTCGATTCCGACACTGTGGAAAGCGGGACGCGCCGATTTGGGAAACCGGCAGGGTTCACCGGTCGCGCAGCCTGCGCAAGGCTCACACAGACCGCAATCCGATAGGGAAAAGGCAAAATGGTAGCCGTCCAGAAACGCCTCGCGTTCGATGGCCAGCGATACACGCTGAGAGGTTTTTTTGTCCGGTGCGTGGACGATGACGCCCCACTGGTACCTCGACAACATATCCCGGTATTGCCAGGGGGTCGGCGAACCCGGACGGGACGGGCACGTCGGACCTTTACCCCAGTCGGCACACCCGAACATACACTTGAGCCATGTTCGTGGGTCGAACACGATGTCGGCCAGGTCGAATTCCACCGCATCCGCCGCTCCGAGCCGCAGTGCGGAATCCACATAACGAGCCCGATCTTCGATCACAGCAATCCGCTCCCTTCGAATCCCTCCCCGAGCACTTCGCGTGCCTCGGTGACGGTGACAAACGCATTCGCATCTTCTTCTTGAACAATCCGTTTGACCCGTTGAATTTCACTCCGCGATACGACGCAGAGCAGGACGCGTTTGGCGTCCCCCGTGAACATCCCGCGTCCGTCCAGGCCGGTAACACCCCGCCGGACTTCTTCCAGAATGCGCCGTGCGATCGGCTCGCTTTTCACAGAGACAATGATCACCGAACGCCTATAATCAAATCCTTCGAGAATAAAGTCGATCGCCTTGGAGGTCAGATACATGGCGATCGCCGAATACATCGCGAGGATGAACCCGGTGCGCTCCACATCCATATAGGCGATCGCCGACGAAAAGACGACGATCGCATCCAGAATCCAAAGCAGCTGACCGATGCTCAGGACTTTGGTGTACTTGCGGACCAGCACCGCGACCACGTCGGAACCGCCCTGCGTGAATCCTTTGCGCATGACGATCCCGATCCCGACCCCGTATAGCACGCCGCCGACCACACTGAACAGGACAGGTTCGGGGGCGCCACCGGACGGATCCGCCAAGTAACGCGTATACAGATCCGCGCAGAGCGGAGCGGTCAGGTCGATCGCGATCGAATAAAGCAACGTGCCGATCAGACTCCGGACGACAAACGCCCGGTGGATCAACACCATGCCCAGGACGAACAAGGGGATATTGAGCAGCAAGACCAGCATGCCGAACGGGATGCGGATTGTGTCGCCAAACAGCTGATGGAGGATGGAGGCAATGCCCGAAACACCGCCCATGGTCAACCGGGTCGGCACATAAAAAAGGTTGACTGCGAAACCGCAAACAACCGAGCCGACCACCAGCATCGCGGCTGGGACCAGCGCCTTTTTCGCGCCATCTGCCAATCGCCGCGTCCTCGGCACCTTGTGGCCCTCCAGTAATCGATGGAAACCGTTCTGTTGTAGATTACCCATCCGCCCAGTAAAAGTCAATTTCACCGGTGTTCCACCCGGTATGGTGTTGCGCTCCCGTGCCGGGTGCGTGACAATACCGGGTATGGATACGGTTTCCTCAGATTCGGTCGCCGGCTGCGGATATCGAAAAACAGTTTCAAAGGAGAGACGCCATGACCAGCTACAAGAACGTTCTGATCACCGGCGGTGCCGGAAACCTCGGCCGCCATGTCTTCGAAGAACTCAAAGCCGATTACAATGTTGCATTGTTCGACCAGGTCGCGCCCGGAGAAGCTCCCTTCCCCTGGGATCCCAAAGGCGAGGCGATGGTCATCAAAGGCCCCCTGACCGATCTCGGCTCCTGCATGCGCGCGATTTCGCTCGCGGAAGCGGACGTCATCGTCCACCTCGGCGCGCTGCCCGGACCTTCCGACATGCAGCCGCACCAGAAGCGGCCCCAGCGGGCTCCCGAGGAGACGACCATGATGTCCAACGTCATGGGCACCTATTTCCTGATGGACGCCGCCCGCCGACTGGGTGTTAAAAAGGTCATCTTTGCCTCCACCTACTACGTGCTCGGATTGGGCAACCGCATCTCCGGCACCCCCTACAAAGTCGAGTATCTCCCGATCGACGAGAACCACCCCAACGTCCCCGAAGACACGTACAGCCTGTCCAAGCTGGTCGACGAGGAAATCCTCGCCGCCTACAGCCGTGCGTTCGGGATCCGGGTCATCTGCTTCCGCCTGATGGGCGTGTCGTATCCGTATCGTCCGCATCCGACGGATGTCGCGGTCCCGACGGAGAAACAGGACTGGGTCGGTGGTCCCCAAGTTTCCACGATGCAATATTCCGACGCGCGTGACATCGCCTACGCCGCGCGGCTTGCCATCGAAAAGGAGCTGGAGAACAAGTTCGAAGTCATGTACCACGAGACCGACAACATCTTCCGCGGCAACACCGCCGACGTGATCCGGCTCAAGTATCCCGACCTCGCGGATCTGGCGGACAACGTCAAAGGGGAGGAGGGCATCATCTCGACACAGAAGATGCGCACCCTGCTTGGTTATGAGCCGAAGTACTCCTGGAAAAAGGATCAGTAATCGTCTGTTTCTTGCAGAGGACTTTAGCGTATTCAGCAAGATGGGCGTCTCCCCGGTTGGGGAGGCGCCCATCCTTCTTACGCGTGATGTGGGCGGGCAGGAAAAGAAAGGGGCTCTGTCATTTTTGCACTTCGTACAATTCCGGGCTTTTCAAAATGCCGGCCGGTTTGAAGCGGTACTCGTAGGTCCAGGCGTCTCCGACGGTCCGCCAGGCATTGGGCCCGAACCATTCCATCGTGTCGTCCGCGTTGTGCAACTGGGCGAAGGTGTTGTAGCGGGTCCCGTATATGCGAAGATCGATGCGATGCCTGCCAGACTTCAAATCCCGCAGCGGGAGCTCGTAAGGGGAATAGACGATGCGACCGGCCGGTTTTCCGTCCAGGGTTGCGTCCACCAGCGCACCGCGATACCGCGGAACCCGCAACACAGCGGTCTTCGCTCGCGTGCGGACTTCCAGATGGTAGATCAGGTTTCCGCCGTAAAACGGCAACCCCTGGGAGCCGATGTCGCCGAATGTGAGCCGGCGGACCGGTTTCCCGAGCGTGATGTCGCAGCCGCGTACCCGGACCCCAAAATCGCCCAGCAGGTAACATGCTTCCAGATTGGTTTTTTGCCCAAACGGCAGCCGGACGACCAGCACATGGCTGCCTTTGGAGAGTGCCGGCAGCGGGATGGTTCCGATCGATTCGTCCACATAATGCCCGTCGGGGATTTTGCGCACTTTTTTCCCGTCCAGCCGGATCCGGGCTTTGTCCGCGCCTTCGAGCCCCAACCTCACGCCTCGAAGTTCTACCGCACATCGGAACCGGAAACGCAGTTGCACAGTGTGCGATGGTTTTTCGGGGTTCATCGTCCAAGGCTGCGCGACCGATTCCTCCCGGGTGGGCCAGTCGAGCAACTTGCGCAGCCGGTTGTCTGCGCGCAGGATTTCTTCCCGCGGCTCCCAACCGCCGCCGTCCAGCGACACCTCGGGCAGATCCAGCACCGCGACGTTGGGTTCTTCCAGCGTCACACCCACCTTCCTGCCGAACGGGATCTGGTTTTCACCATTTAGGTATGCGTTGCCGATCCGGCGCGGGACATCGTAGGGAACGCGGATCGGATCCGTATGTGTGCTCGCAAAATCCGCCTCGCCGGCGGGTTCCAGCCGGAGCAGCAGCGCGTCGTGCTCATACCAGGCGGTCTCCAGAATCGTCCATCCCCCGTCCGTTTGCACCGGCATCCGTGAGACGATTCCCTCCTCGGTGTCCCATTTTTCCACCTGCATGCGACCTTTCAGTCGGATCCGCAGAATGCGGGGATGTACGATATCCGGTTGCTCGGGATCTTTTCCGTGGGCCAGGAAAAGCCACCGTGTGCCGTCTTCTTCCTGGCGCATCAGATAGAGCAAGTCCTCCGCGCGTGTTCCGTCGTCATCCCGCACGTCGATGTCTCGGCAGGGATCCAGCGCTTCGAGCAGGGCGAGACGCTGGCAGGGCAGCCGCGTTGAGCGGATCCAGAGCGCCTGACCGCGATCGCTCGGGCGGGCGTCGCACAACGTGGGGACCTCCCCCAGAAACAACAGCCGTCCGCCTTCGGCGGCAAATGCCTCCAGCCGTTCCAGCGTCGTGGACCGCAGCGTTTCCACCGGAGGAACCACAATGGTGTCATATGCCATCTTCCCGACCTGCAGGGGATTGCCGCCGGCAGCGCATTGCCCAGGCAGCAGGGACTCGGACAGAAAATCAAAATCGATCTGGCCGAACAAAAGCCACTCTGTCAGTGCGAGAAAGTCGCTGTCTTTTTGTTCCCGTGGCAGCCGGGTGCGCTCGTTCGATCCGAGGCGCAGCCAGTAGCTTTCCACCGGGTGGACGACGGCGACGCGAACCAGCGGGTGACCGCGGGTCATGGCGACGTTGACCCGCGCGAAATGGTCTTCCACATAAGGGTATTGGAGATACCAGGGAGATTGATGTCCGATCGCGGCCGGGTAGTCCCGCTTGGCCTCGCCGGCCATGGAGATCCAGGTCAGGTGGGGGACGCGGACCGTTACCCCGAGGGCGGCTTGCCAGTCTCCCTGGAGTTTATGTCCGCGGAAGTCGTAATCCCAGTTGGTCACTCCGTAGAGCTCGGACAACACGCCGGGATTGCCGTGCTGGTTGGCGGCGGACTGGGCTTGTTTCGCGGTGGTGTACTCATGCCGGTTGCACAAGATATCGATGCCTGGCAGGTCGAATCCCCGGAGAGAACGCATAGCTTCGCCGAGCGCTTTGGTCTGGCTCTCCAGCGTGGGTTCTTCCATCATGTGTCCGGTCAGCATGATTCCGTGGGAACGGCACCACGCTCCGACCTGATCCGCGAACGAGTGGGTGAACCGCTCCGCGATGTGGTCGTGGTAATGGTAGCGTACGGTCGACACTCGCTCGCCCGGGAGTTCCCAGAAAAGTTCGGGCAGACAGCCCAGCAGGTCCTCGGTGTATGCTTCCGAAAACGTGTCCGGCAAATCATCGGTCCAGGGCAGGATGACATCCGCCGCGCCGTCCGCGAACGCCAGAACGGTCTTGTGTGTAAATTGCGGCTCATCGGTGAAGATGGCAGGGATCACGCTCCCGAAATCCTGACCGACGGCCTGGAGATACCGTTCGTGCGTGACATCCAAAAAGCGGCGGATCGCCGCGGGATTGAGCGTGTCGACATATGTCTGGTTGTTGAACCAGGGGTTTTCCGCGGCGGTTTCCAGATACGCGTAACAGACAAAACCTTCCGGGGTGTCTTTCTCTTCGATTCTGCGATAGGAGGCCAGATCCCCATCGGCATCCAGCCGGACGTCATACCGCGCGAGCAGCCTGCCGTTCCCTGTCCGGACCGGCAGAGCGGACGAACCCTTGGTCGCGGTCACGATCCGGTCGCCCGCGTCGTAGGGCTTGCGGGTAAACAGCAGATGCCGGGCGCGGAAGGCGGGATCTTTGGTCACCAGCCCGCCTGCGGCGCCGGAGGGCCAGCGATCTTCGTCGTACAGCCATGCCAGCATGTCCTTTTGTTTGGCTTGTTCTACACAGAATCGGATCAGCCTGAAAAAGGAATCGGTCAGATAGGGGGTCGACATCCCGGTTCGCACGTGAATATGGAATCCGCCGAATCCCATCTTTTTGAGCATGTCGATCCCGCGGGCGAGCACGTCCTCCGAGAGTTCACAGTTCCAGGACCAGAACGGTGTGCCGCGATAGGCGGCGCCCGGATTGGCGAAGTCTTCCGGTGACAACGGCCTCTTGGAGTCGGGATACAACATAGGACAAGGCCCTCCTTTTGGGTGGTTGCATGTCACATGTATTATATCGTTGATCTATGCACAGGAATGGACAAAGTCTGCTCATTTTCCATCTCGTTCAGCCGTTTCACCCTGGTGCCAATCCGGCATCCCTTCCCACGCCTCAAAGATCATCGCATCGAACCATTGGTCCGCTGTCGCACATTCATCGTCGTTTCGCACCGTCCAGGCGACGGTCAAAGCGCCCAATCGCCGGCAAAGCCGGAAGGCTGGATGACTCGTCTCGTTGACCTGATAGGCGATGAAGTGGGGGCGCGCGAGGACATTGGTCAGGAGGTTGCGGAGCAAAAACCATCCGAAGCGTCTGCCGGGATCGGCTTTGTCCCCCCGACAGGCAAGCTGGCCGCGGAGCATCGCCGGACGATGCTTCCGGAACCAGCCGACGATCAGCGGATCAAAAGACTCCACGCAACAGGGTCCCGGATAGGTGTCCAGCGCGTTCGCAACCGCCTCGCACAATGCCGGCCGGAGGGGAGAGGACTTGATTTCGACGATGAGGGGGACCCGGCCGTGCACCATCGCAAGCAGATCCGAAAACAGCGGAATACGCTCTTGCGTGCCCGCCAGCCGGAGCGTGGCGATCTCCTCGCTGGTCAGGGTCCAAATCTTGCCCTCTACACCGCACATGCGAAACGCCGAGTTGTCGTGAAACACCACGAGTTTGTGATCCGCGGTCATGGCCACATCCAGCTCGAATCCAAACCCCGCCCGTATGGCGGCATCGAACGAGGCTATGGAATTTTCCGGGATGCTTTGATCGCCGGAAAACAAGCCTCGATGTGCGTACTTCCAGCGCGGCAGCCATGAAAAATCCGCGGGTGTGCGCGCCGGCCACACCAGATAGAGGTAGATCGCGACCGACACCGCGAACAATCCGGACACCAGCAACACGATCTTGATCGAATCGGCCATAAATTTTGCTTCCTTTACTAAACTATAACTAGTACATTTTATACCCGAAACCGTACATTTTTGTCACAAAATGGAGGAAAATCCGCTTTTCTCTCCCTCACTATGGAGTATACTGGAACATGGTTGGAAATACCGAACGAACAAGAAAGAGGTGTGAAAATGGACGTTCTCAAGACCATGCGAGTGGGTGCTGTCGCTTCTTTTGCGGGCATTCCCAAGGATCTGCCCCGTGAAAAGATGCCGGAGTACGTAATCGATCGGGCGATCGAGTTTGATCTCGACGTGGCCCAGATCATGGTGCCGGCCAACATGCCGGACGCGTATTACGACAATCTCAGAGGAAAATGTGAAGCGCACGGGATCGAGCTGGACGTTGGCGCGACAATGTCCCTGTTTGAGCTGACCGGCGACAACGCCGCCAAAGCCCGACAGGACCTGATCGACATGGTGCAGGTCATGAAAAAGCTCAACGCGACGATCATGCGCAGGGGATACGGCAGACTGTCTTACGAGACCTCCCGTTTCAACCTGGCCTGGCCGTATGAGCAGCACATGCAGTTCCTGGTGGACAACCTCAAGGAAGCGGAAAAGATCCTGGCGCCGGAGGGCATCTATCTGGCGATCGAAAACCATTGCGACTTCAAGGGTACCGAGCATGCCGAGATCTTCAAAGCGGTCGGATCCCCGTTTGTCGGGTGCGCGCTGGACACCGCCAATGGTTTCACCGTGTATTGTGACCCGATCGACGAAGTGCGCGCACTTGCGCCGTACACCATCACGACCCACATCAAAGACATGGTCGTGCGCCGCGACAAAGGCTGGCGGATCCCGTTTTATCCGAGCGGATGCGCGCTTGGAGAAGGCAATGCTGAGGCGGAAAAAGCCGTCAAAATCATTGCGGAAAATTCGCCGCATGCCAAAGGGCTGCACCTGATCGTCGAAAACGGCTGGGTGGAGTATGAAGAAGGAACGACCGATGATCAGAAAGCGGCGATCAGCAAAGAGATGTATCTCAAGGGAATCAACTTCCTCAAGAAGATGACCGGAAAGATCTGATTGCGCGAAACGCCATCGCCAAGGGAGACACCACATGAATGACAAGTACCAGAATGTCCTGATCACCGGCGGTGCCGGCCGTTTGGGACGATACCTCTACACCGAGTTCAAGGAGCAGGGATACCAGGTATCGCTGTTTGACCAGAAAGCGCCCTCCGAACAGCCGTTCCCGTGGGAGATGCCGCGCGGCACCATGTTTATCCGGGGAGATCTGACCAATCTCGGAGACATGATGCGTGCGATCACCCTTTCACGGGCCACCCTGGTGGTGCATGTCGCGGCGATCACACACAGCACCGACATGCAGCCTGGCAGGGGATTTCCGCAAATGCTGCCGGAAGACACGACCATGCGGGTCAATGTCATGGGCACCTATGTGGTCCTCGACGCTTGCCGTCGGCTCGGCGTTAAAAAGGTTGTGTTTGCCTCCTCGTACTATGCGATCGGGGTCGGCGGGATGATCAACCGTGCCAAACCTTTCGAGGTGAAGTACCTCCCGATCGACGAAGAACACCCGCTGTTCAATCAGGACACGTACGGATTGTCCAAGCAGCTGGGAGAGATCATGCTTGAGGCATACAGCCGCGCGTACGGGATCAAATGCGTCGCATTCCGGCTGATGGGTGTGTCCTATCCGGGGATCCGGCCCATCGGAACGGATGAGAAGCTGCCCGAAGCCCCGCGCGACTGGAAAGGCGGCCCGATCGGAACGACCTTCCAGTATTCCGACTGCCGTGACATCGCTTATGCGATGCGTTTGGCGGCCGACCAGGATCTGGACAACGACTATGAGTGTTTCTTCCATTCCAGCGACACGACGTTCCGCGGACCGACCGCGCCTGCGATCAAACTTCTGTATCCGGATCTCGCCCTCCTGGCGGACGGGATCGAAGGCGAAGACGGTCTTTGCAGCTCCAAAAAGCTCAAAACGCTCCTTGGATACGAGTCCAAGTTCAGCTGGAAAAAAGACCTGGCTGCCACCGAGTGATCCCGGAGGCGCGCCGACCGCATATGTGGCCGGCCGCCCCGCAGTTGAATAACACCGTTGCCGCCATTTCGGCGACAACGGCGTTTTCATCCCCCACGGTTTCTCTGTTTGATTCCACAAGCCCGACCATGGTATGCTCTTACCACATGCAAACCAACACAAGTGCACAAGCGACAGGAGGCAATTATGAAACTCAGTGACCTGAAAATCGGCCATACAGCGATCACCTGGCCGGACTCCGAGGTGGAGACCGCCGTTCAAACCATTTCCGAGTTGGGATTCCGCGGGGTCGAAGTATTCGGCTGGACCCTCAAGACTCTCAAAGAGCAGAACCGCCTCAATATTTTTGAGAAGCACGGCATTCCGCTGGTTTCTTCGTATTTCTCCCTCAACATCATCGATCCAGCGAAAAAGGACGAGTCGATGGCCAAGATGATCAGCTGGCTCGAGATCCTGCGCGACATGGACTGCCACATCGCGGCAACCGGCGGAGACAGCATCGACCGCCGCGGTTACAACTATTTCGACCACAAAGACTACATCGTCAGCACCGTCAACGAGTATGCCAAGGTGATGGCGGATTATGGAGTGGCCTGCTGCTTCCACCAGCACACCGCGACGCCAGTCGAGTCGTTCAGCGAGACGGTCGACTTTATGAATTCGGTCAACACCGAGTATGTCAAATTCGGACCGGACGTCGGCCAGCTTTACAAGGGCGGATCCGACCCGATGGTCATCTTCAAGGAGATCGTCCACGACTTCATCGAAGTCATCCAGCATGTCCACCTGAAGGATTATGACGGCGTGCCGCTGCGCCATGACGAGAACGGCCGCGAGATCGACTCGTCCGGGTTCGCCTGCTACACTCCGCTCGGGCAGGGCGTCGTCGACCTGCCTTCGATTTTGAAGTTCCTCGCGGAACACGACTATTCCGGCATGGTCAACGTCGAACTGGACGGCGGGCCTGTGGTGCCGATTCCGCAGCGCGAAGCGCTCACGATCAGCAAGAACTATCTGCTGTCAGTGGGATGCACCTTCGCGAAGTAAGTTTCCTATCGCATCGAAAAGGGTCTGCCCCGTGCCGTGCATCACGGTGGGGCAGACCCTTTTTATATGCTGAATGCGAGGGAAAGGATCAGTTGATCATCGCGCGCAGGTAGTCCGGTTTTTCGACCCGAATCCGCCCGCGTGCCAGATTGACCGCACCGGCGTCACGGAATTGCCCCAGGATCCGCGAGATCACTTCCCGTGCAGACCCCAGCTCGGTCGCAATTC
>JAAYKS010000421.1 GCA_012522285.1 Clostridiaceae bacterium
ACCTGATGGACGTCTCACCCAAACAGTTGGTTTCGGTCGCGACCGCGTTGATTCCTTTCCTCGGAAACGACGATGCGAACCGGGCCCTGATGGGATCCAACATGCAGCGTCAGGCCGTTCCGCTGATCAAGCCCGAAGCGCCGATCATTGGCACCGGCATGGAATACCGCACGGCCAAGGACTCCGGTGTCTGCAAAGTGGCCCGCCGTGACGGTGTGGTCGAGTTCGTCAGCGCGCGCAAGATCGTCGTACGCGTCGACCGGTTGACCAGCGACACCTACAATCTGGTCAAGTACATCCGGTCCAACCAGGGCACCTGCATCAATCAAAGGCCTCTGGTCCGTGTGGGAGAAAAGGTCAAGGCGGGAGACATCATCGCCGACGGCCCTTCCACCGACAACGGTGAAATCGCACTGGGTAAAAACGTCCTGATCGGGTTTATGACCTGGGAAGGCTACAACTATGAGGATGCGGTCCTGATCAGCGAACGTCTGGTCCGTGACGACGTGTACACTTCGATCCACATCGAGGAGTACGAGTGCGAATCCCGCGACACCAAACTGGGCCCAGAGGAAATCACGCGCGAAATTCCGAACGTCGGAGACGAAGCGCTCAAGGACCTCGATGAGACCGGTGTCATCCGGATC
The DNA here is from genome assembly GCA_012522285.1 of Clostridiaceae bacterium. Taxonomy (GTDB): domain Bacteria; phylum Bacillota; class Clostridia; order Saccharofermentanales; family UBA5734; genus JAAYKS01. The sequence goes on from JAAYKS010000421.1 coordinate 648, forward strand.
GGCGCTGAAGTCCGGTCGGGCGACATCATCGTGGGCAAGGTCACTCCCAAGGGCGAGACCGAACTGACCGCAGAAGAACGGCTGTATCGGGCGATCTTCGGCGAAAAGATCCGCGAAGTCCGCGACACTTCCGTACGGGTTCCGCACGGCGAGTCCGGCATCGTGGTCGACGTCAAGACCTTCACCCGCGAGAACAATGACGAGCTCAAGCATGGCGTGAACAAACTGGTCCGCGTCTACATCGCACAGAAACGTAAAATCTCGGTCGGAGACAAGATGGCTGGACGCCACGGCAACAAGGGTGTCGTATCCCGCATTCTGCCGGCAGAGGACATGCCTTTCCTTTCGGACGGTACCCCGCTGGACATCGTATTGAATCCGCTGGGCGTCCCTTCCCGCATGAACATCGGACAGCTCCTCGAGGTCCATCTCGGCCGTGCTGCCAGATTGCTCGGCTGGAAAGTCGCAACGCCGGTCTTCGACGGTGCGACCGAAGACGACGTCATCGAGGCGTTCCGTCTATCCGGGATGGACGACGACGGCAAAACGGTGCTGCACGATGGACGCACTGGCGACAGGTTCGACAACAAAGTGACCATCGGCATCATGTACTATCTCAAACTGCTGCATCTGGTCGACGACAAGATCCATGCCCGCTCCATCGGGCCTTACTCGCTCGTTACCCAGCAGCCGCTCGGCGGCAAGGCGCAGTTCGGCGGTCAGCGGTTCGGTGAGATGGAAGTCTGGGCGCTCGAAGCCTATGGCGCATCCTATACCCTGCAGGAAATCCTGACGGTCAAGTCGGATGACATCACCGGACGCACCAAGACCTACGAAGCCATCGTCAAGGGGGAGAACGTACCTGAGTCCGGGGTGCCCGAATCCTTCAAGGTGCTTGTCAAAGAACTGCAGAGCCTGGCGCTGGACGTCCGCGTCTACACCAGCGAGAACCACATCATCGACATCAAAGAGTCGGTGGAAGATGACAGCGATGTGCCTGAGTACAACGGGGAAACCTTGCGTCCCGCGGATCTCTTTGGCGAGCTGCCGGCGAACGAAACCGATCTGCTGGCCCCTGGCTTTACCGAAGTCAGGTTCGACGGAAACGGCGTGGAAGTCGAAGTGGTCCCGACCGGAGACGAGGACGCAGAAGACGATCTGTCCGCGCCCGACTCCGATACGGACAACGCCATCAACACCGAAGGCGAGGATGACACACTATGATGGACAATTCGGCGAAAAATCCGTCTTTTGAAATGACCAACATCGAGGCGATCGGCATCGGTCTGGCCTCTCCCGAAAAGATCCTGGAATGGTCGCGCGGCGAAGTCAAAAAGCCCGAGACCATCAATTACCGTACCCTTAAGCCCGAGCGGGACGGGTTGTTCTGCGAAAAAATCTTCGGTCCCCAGAAAGACTGGGAGTGCCATTGCGGCAAGTACAAGAAGATCCGTTACAAAGGCATCGTTTGCGACCGTTGCGGCGTCGAGGTCACCAAAGCCAAGGTGCGCCGCGAGCGGCTTGGACACATCAAGCTCGCAGCCCCGGTGTCCCATATCTGGTATTTCCGCGGCATCCCGAGCCGGATGGGACTGATTCTCGACCTGTCCCCCAGAATGCTGGAGAAGGTCCTGTATTTCGCCGCCTACATCGTGCTCAATCCCGGCAACGCCAAGGAAACCGGCTTGTCCAGAAAGCAGATCATCACCGATCAGGAGTACCGCAGAAAGCA
>JAAYKS010000422.1 GCA_012522285.1 Clostridiaceae bacterium
CTGGTTGGCTGGGGAGAACTGTATTCATCGATAAATTCCGCAATAAAGCGCAGCAATTCCTTGGCTTTCTCATCTGGCAAATGAACGACGCCGCTCTTGATATCTCCCCATTCAACGGGATCATCGAGCGCGCCTGCGCCTATGGTGACGCTCCTCTTTTTCCTTTGCCGGCGAAACCCCTTATACGCTTCGGAGATGATGTTTTCCATCAGCACTTCTCGCTGGGGATCCAGTTCATCTGACGCATCCAGTCCGATTTGGACTGTTACTTGTGCCGCTTTATAGTAGCTTGCCTTGATTCCATTGATGACCTTGGTATGGTCCAGATCGACGACCTCCAACTCCCTCAGTTTTCTGATATGGTGCTGAACGCTGGATGGGGATATCTGCAACTTATCAGAAAGCATTTTTGGAGTCATGGGACCATGCGAAATACTCAACTGCCGCAACAACTGCTGCCTGACGGGACTCATATAGATATTTAGTTCCTTCTTCGATGTTAACCGTATCTTTTTCACAAGCAGATCACCTCCGATACGACGTTACACATATTATTACGTTACACGTCATGTAATGTCAAGCGAATCTGACTACTTTTTTATCACGGAGAGAACAATTATTGCTTTTGGCAATGAAACCCTATCGTGACTTTATCAAGTCGCGAATTTGACTGCGTACATCCGAAGCGAGCGGGTCTTTTCTGAAGCGGAAAACCACTCTCAGGTTTTCCTAAATGGCTGCCAGGATTGACTACAAGGGTCACGGAACCGGCTGCGCCTGTTGGAAGTATCAGTGACATTTTTAGCTTTTTCCGTCTTGCTTTTTCGGAAATGCTATTGTATGATTTGTCTTGCGTCGCGGGAATGGCGGAATTGGCAGACGCGCTAGTTTCAGGTATTAGTGGGTGTACGCCCATGCAGGTTCAAGTCCTGTTTCCCGCACCAGATGCAAAATCCGAACCATCCGAGGCAGGCATATCCTGTCGGAGACGGTTCGGATTTTTCCTTTTCAGGGAAAGTGAGGGATCCACATGCATGTCATCGATGAAAAGGAACACCTCCTGCAATTGCTCAACCGGTGGTATTCCCTTCCGTTTGACGGGCTCACCTTTCTGCGGGATGGCGGGAGCCGGTCCTTTCAAGCGAACACCGGGAGCAAGCCATACTTTTTGCGGGTCACAAAACCCGCCTTTGCCGATACGGCATCGCAGTCGGTCGATGTTCATGTTTACCTGCAAAACCAGGGGTTCCCCGTCCCCCGCCTTGTGTTGACGCAAGATCACGCTCCTTATGTCGAGGTTTGTGACGTGACCGGCACGAGACTCCTGGTGCTCTATGAGTACATGCAAAGCCAGGAAGTGGATCCGGCACAGGACGCCGAAGAGATCGGCGATCTGACGGGGCGGTTTCATACCCTGATGGAACGATACGATGGTCCCCTGGTTCGACATGGCCACTGGTTTTTTCTCGACAGATATCTGGAGATCCTGCGTCGGAAACAATACCCGAATGCGGAGCAATTCGCCGCCTATGGATATGCGTTGTGGGAAAGACTCCGTGCGCTGCCCGCGGGACCTTGTCACGGCGACCTCTACAGCGGAAACATCCAAAAAGATGCGGAAGGCCGTCTCTATCTCCTGGATTTTGACACGGTGTGCGAAGGGTTCAGAATGTATGACATTGCGCTGATCTGCAATCGAACCGATTTTTTCACCTTTCACGAGTCAAGATTTCAGGAGTCCAAAGAAGTGTTCGACCGCTTCTTGCCCCGTTACCTTGCGCAGCATCCCCTATCCTCCGATGAAATCCGTTCATTCTATGACTGGATCGCTCTTTACCACTTTGCACTGCAAGCAACGATCATCGAGATCAACGGCCTGGATTGCGTGGACGACACATTTTTGGATAACCAGTTGCGCTGGCTGGAACAATGGCGGAAGCAGTGCGAGAACCATGCATGACAATGCTTGGTGTCCTATCGATTTGGTTCCCTCGCTCCGCGGTCTCTCCGGCCCATCTGCTATACTTTTTGTATGACAAAAATCTCCACTCCTCCAACGGAAGCCAACGCGCGCGAACAGGTGATCCGCATCGGCCTGCGTGCCCTCGCCGAGTACGTACATCGTACGGGAGGGCTGTCTTCGGCTGGCTTTTCCGATTTGTCCGCAGTGGACGGAACACGCGCGCACCAGCGGTTTTTCGCGGCGTTTACAGAGCAGATAGGTGCTGATTTCGTGCAGACCGAAGTCACCCTCGAAGGTACGTATCGTCAGGGTGAGGTTTCCTTGCTTGTCTCCGGTCGGGCGGATCTTATCGTCCGGGAAAGTGAGGAACACGTCGGGCGACACCGGATGATTGAAGCCAAGACCGTGTCGGGGCCGTTGGAAGCGGTTCCAGAGGGGGGTGACGGCGTCCACTGGGCCCAGGCCATGCTGTATGCCTGCCTGTTCAACCGGGCACACCCGGAGGCTCCTGTGGAGCGGGTCAGTCTGTTCTACCTCTCCGCGGACGCACAGGAAACCCGATCCTTTGACCGCCGTGTGCAGGTGAACGATCTGGAGTCTTTTTTCGGGAAGACCTGTGCCGCCTATCTCGGATGGGCCACCGACCTCCTGCACTACCGTCTCACCCGAGATCGGTCGGCACTGGGAC
>JAAYKS010000066.1 GCA_012522285.1 Clostridiaceae bacterium
ATTTGATCCGCGTGCAAAACGGCGTTTCCATCGATGTGCTCGAGGCAACCCGCGAGTCAGCCATGGTGATCGGACGGATTCTGGACCGGTATCCGGCCGATGCGAAAGGGCAGGGTGCGCTGATCGCCTATCTCGGTACCGGGAATGTCGGGCTGGCTTATACACGGGAAGAGCTGGTTCGGTTTTCAACCAGCCTGCCGACCGGAGTCCAGCGCCTCAACGATCTGTTGTCCGGACTGCAGGACCAGACCGGCCGGTATCACGAGGTGCTCAGGGAGTACGTCCGCACTCTGCTCGGTCACATCCGGATCCAGCTCGAAGGTTCATTGCCCGATCGTTTGGTAGTGAACGGCCGCTTTGTCCGTGAAATCGCCACCCGTACGGGGGCTGTACCGCAAAACGGGCTGTATTGTGTCGGGCGAACCTCCTTGACGGCTCTCTATGAGACCTTGCGGCTGCGGGGGACACCGGCCGGAAGCGGAGACAACCCGCTGATGTCGGCCCTGGCCGTCGTGTCGGAGTTAATTGACATGACTTCCGCAGAGGACCTTTGCGTTCCTGACTTCAGCTTTTCCGATACGGTCATCGACGAAATGGCTTCCCGCGACTTTCGCTCCCGCAGTCAGGAGTCCATGCAGGTCAACGCGCTGGCGTCGGCTCGTCATATGGCCTCGGTGTTCCGTTGTGATTCCGCTCATGCGGAATGGGTGGCACAATGCGCGCTCAACGTATTTGACACTCTCCGGAAACCACACGGGCTCGGAAGGCGCGCCCGGCTGCTGCTCGAACTGTCCGCGCATCTTCATGACGTGGGCTACTTTGTAAACACGCGAAATCACCGGAAAACCGCCTTCGAGATCCTGCGGGAGACCACATTGTTTGGACTCGGTGAGGACGATATGTTCCTGATCGCCTGCATCGCCGGCTTTGACGAAAACGAACCGGGGGTAGACCGCTTCCGGCAAGTCCCGTTCCGGAGGGACAAGGACCGGATCGTCGCGACCAAACTCGCTGCGATCCTGCAACTTGCGAATGCATTGGACCAGTCTCATACCCAGCGGCTGGGGGAACCGCGGGCCGAACTGACGGGGGGTCGGTTGATGCTGCGATGCCGGAGCGACCAGGATGCCGCACTCGAACGATGGGCACTGAGGAGATGGACGCCTGCGTTTGAAGATGTCTTTGGCATCCGGCCGGAACTGATCGTCGAATCCGCTCTATTACTGTAAGAAACGACCCGGATTGGAGATGGATGGATGGATCCACAGAACGTGTCCAACGCGTTTCCCTATACCAACCGCGAGCTGAGCTGGCTGGATTTCAATGACCGCGTACTGGATGAGGCGTTCGAGACAGCGACGCCGCTGCTGGACCGCGTCAATTTTTGCGGGATTACTGCTTCCAATCTGGACGAGTTTTTCATGGTGCGCGTCGCAGGCCTCCAGGAGCAAGTGCGGTCGGGCTACAACGAACCCGACCCCGCGGGATTGACCCCCCAGCGCCAGTTGGAACTCATCCGGAACCGCGTGCTTCGCTTTTACGATCGCCAGTCGGGCTGCCTGCACGGACTGCTGTTGCCTACCCTGGCCGAGCGGGGCATCCGGTTTTTGGGTCCGGACGACCTCGACGACCGGCAACGCGTGCACGCGGCAGGGTATTTCAGCCGGATCGTACATCCGGTCCTCACCCCGATGGCGGTCGACCGCAGCCGCCCCTTCCCCGTGCTGGTCAACATGTCCCTCTATCTGGGAATCCGGCTGCGGCGGGAGCAGGACACCCATTTCGCCATCCTGCAGATTCCCACCGTTCTCCCGCGGTTTGTTCCGCTGCCGAGCGAACCGGGACGGACCGATTTCATCCTGCTGGAAGACCTGGTCGTGGACCATCTGCATGAGTTGTTCGATGCCTACGAGTTGCGCGCATCCGTCCTGTTTCGTTTGACGCGCGACCTGGACCTCGAAATCGACGAAGACGCGGAGGACCTCTTTTCCGAAATTCAGGAATTCATCAAAAAGAGACGGCGCGGCAGGCCGGTCCGGCTGGAGATTGAACCCGGCTGCGACGATCGCCTGCGGTCCTTCCTGTACGAAATGCTCAAGGTCGACGACCCGATCGTCTATGAGACCGAAGAACCTCTGGACCGGGCGGCGTTCAAGCGGTTGTATGGAAACGAAGCGTTCGCGTCTCTCCGGCAACCTGCGATCCGGCCGGCTCCCGCTGTGGATTTTCCGGAGGGGGAAAACCTGTTCGACTGCATTCGCAGACGGGACCGGATGGTCCACCACCCGTATGAAAGTTTCGACAGTGTTGTGGGATTCATCCGCGCGGCCGCCGAGGACGACCAGGTACTGGCCATCAAGCAGACCTTGTACCGCGTCAGCGGCCATTCCGCGATCATCGCGGCGCTGATGCGAGCGGCAGACCGCGGCAAGCAGGTCACCGTGCTTGTGGAACTCAAGGCGCGATTCGACGAAGAAAACAACATCGCTTGGGCCCGCCAGCTAGAAGAGGCGGGGTGTCATGTGATCTACGGTCTAGTGGGACTTAAAATCCATTGTAAAATCGCGCTGGTCATCCGCCGCGAAGAGGAGGGCATCCGCCGCTATCTCCATCTGGGAACCGGCAACTACAACGACACGACCGCGCGGTTGTACACCGACATCGGCATGTTCACCGCCCGCGAAGGGTACGGGGCAGACGCCTCGTCGCTGTTCAACTCCCTGACGGGGTATACCCGTCCGCCCGCGTTCAACCGGCTGATCGCGGCACCGGACGACTGCCGCGCGTTTTTGGTCCGCATGATCCGACAGGAGATCGAACACAGCCGTCGCGGGCTGGATTGTGGGATCACCATCAAAGTCAACTCCCTGGTCGACGAAGCCCTCATCCGCCTGTTCTACGAGGCCTCCTGTGCCGGTGTCCCCATCCGACTGGTCGTCCGCGGCATCTGTTGTCTCGTGCCCGGGATCCCGGGCGTCTCCGAAAACATCCAGGTGTTCAGCCTCGTCGGCCGTTTTTTGGAGCACAGCCGGATTTTCCGTTTCGAAAACGCGGGCGAACCTAAACTCTATCTGGGAAGCGCGGATCTGATGCCCCGCAATCTCGACCGGCGCGTGGAATTGTTGTTCCCGATCGACGAACCGGTGCTGATCGAGCGGCTTGAGCAGGTACTGGCCATCACACTGGCCGACAATGTCAACCGGAGAGTACAGGACAACGAAGGCAGATACAGCAGGATCCGGCCGGCCGGCGAGGCCAGGCTGGACAGCCAGCGCGAGCTGGAACGGCTGGCGGCGACGGGCTGGAATCCCGAAGACGCACAAGCAGACCCCGGAGGTATGAGATGAGAAGAATCGGGCTCTTGACCAGCGGAGGAGACTGCCAGGGACTCAACGCCGCACTTCGTGGGGTTGCCAAAGCCCTGTACGAGTGGATGCCGGACACGGAGATCTACGGATTCCGCGATGGATACCAAGGCTTGATCACCGGCAACAGCAACATGATGAAACCCGGAGATTTTTCCGGCATTCTGACGTTGGGCGGGACCATCCTCGGCACCTCGCGGCAACCGTTCAAAACCATGGTCAAGGGCGACGACGACAGTGGCCCGGATAAGGTCGAAGCCATGCTGGCCACCTATCGCAAACTCGGGCTGGATGCGATGGTGATCCTCGGCGGAAACGGCACGCACAAGACAGCCAACCTGTTGCGCGAGAACGGCATGCGGGTCGTGACACTGCCCAAAACCATCGACAACGACGTGTGGGGGACCGATCTGACGTTTGGGTTCCAGAGTGCGGTCGACATCGCCACCCACGTCATCGACAACATCCATACCACCGCCATGTCCCACAGCCGGGTGTTCATCATCGAACTGATGGGGCACGACGCAGGCTGGTTGACCCTTTACGCCGGCGTCGCAGGCGGAGCGGATGTCATCCTGATTCCGGAAATCCCCTATAAACTCACATCCGTCTGCGCGACCATCGAAAACCGCATCGCACAGGGCAAGCATTTCTCAATCATTGCGCTCGCCGAAGGTGCGATCGATGCGAAAGAAGCGGAAATGTCCAAGAAAAAACTTCGTGCTAAACGGGAAAAGGAATCCTTCCCTTCGATTGGGTTCCGTCTCGCCCAGGAGTTGCTCGAAGCCACCGGCCGGGAATGCCGCGTGACCGTGCCCGGCCATTTCCAGCGCGGAGGACCGCCCTGCCCCGCAGACCGCGTGCTGTCCACCCGTCTGGGTGCCGGTGCGGTTCGCCTGATCCAGGACGGGGATTTTGGGAACATGGTCGGCATTGTCAACAACCAGATCGTTCCGGTCCCACTGGAAAAGGTCGCCGGCCGCCTCAAACTGGTGGAGCCAGAAGATTCCATGGTCTGCTGCGCCAAGTCGATCGGCGTCGATTTCGGAGATTAGCACGAACGGCCACAGAGCCCGCGACAAGGGTCTAGAAGGAGAATACCCAAGATGGAAACAAACAGAGAAATCCTGCAGCGCATCCGGGAGAATATGGAACAGGCGATCATCGGCAAGCCGGATACGGTCGACCTCGTTCTGACCGCGCTGGTCTGCCGGGGACACGTTTTGATCGAAGATGTACCCGGCGTGGGCAAGACCACCCTGGTCGCCAGTCTGGCCAGGTCCCTGGACTGCTCGTTCAAACGCATTCAGTTTACACCGGACGTCCTCCCTTCCGACGTGACCGGCTACAACCAATACGACCTCCAGACGGGGACGCCCCGTTTTGCGCCCGGCGCGGTCATGAGCCAGATCATCCTGGCGGACGAGATCAACCGCTGCAGTCCCAAAACCCAGTCCGCACTGCTCGAGGTGATGGCCGAAAGCCAGGTGACCGTCGACGGGGTGACCTATCCGCTGCCGCAGCCGTTCATGGTACTGGCGACACAGAATCCGGTTGAATTTGTCGGGACTTTCCCGCTGCCTGAAGCGCAGGTGGACCGCTTTCTGCTCCGCATCAGCATGGGCTACCCTTCCCACGACGACGGGGTCAAAATACTGCAGAAACACCTGACGGGATCCCAGCCGGTCGCGGCATTGGAGCCCGTGGCATCCGCAACAGACGTGACAGACCTGCAAAAGGCGGCGGACGCGATCACCTGTGCCAAACCGGCCATGGAATATGTCACCCGGATCGTGGAGGCGACGCGAACCCACGACGACATCGTCCTGGGCGTCAGCCCGCGAGGAGCGATCTCCTTGACCCGCGCGGCGCAAGGGTGGGCGCTGTTGCGCGGTGCCGGC
>JAAYKS010000423.1 GCA_012522285.1 Clostridiaceae bacterium
AAAGACAGGAGGCGCATATGACAGAGAATAGAAAACCCCCAACCGCGTCGGAAATTGTCATCCCGGAACCGACATTGCGCCGTATTCCAATGTATTACCAGTATCTCAAGCGCAAACAACAGGACGAGCGGCTGGATGCCAGCTCGAGCACCACCATGGCAGCCGATCTGTCGCTCAACCCGATTCAGATCCGCAAAGACCTCGAGTGGATCGGCGCAACCGGCAAGCCCCGGACCGGTTACGACATCGAGATTCTGCTCGCCCACATGGAGGACTTCCTCGGCTACAACAACGCGCACGACGCATTCATCGTCGGCGCGGGACATCTCGGCCAGGCACTGCTCGGGTACGAGGGATTCGAGGACTACGGACTCAACATCGTCGCGGCGTTCGACAGCGATCCCGCCAAAGCCGATATGCTGGTCGCCGGGAAAAAAGTACTCCCGATGGAAAAACTCGAGGACATGGTGAAGCGTCTTCACATCCTGATCGGTATTTTGGCAGTCCCGTCCTATGAAGCCCAGACCGTCTGCGACCGGATGGTCGCCGCTGGTATCAAGGCGGTCTGGAACTTTACTCCGTACCACCTCACCGTCCCCGACGGTGTGATTGTGCAGCATGAAAACATGGCGACGTCGCTGGCGGTGCTGGCCAACAAACTCGAAGTCGCACTCCGGAAGGCAAGGGAGCAGGGAAACCATCATGATCATAAATGAGACAGGCCGACAGTTTGACCAGGTGTGCCGCATCCTGGACGCCCACAAACACAACCCCACACATCTGGTTCCGATTCTCCAGGAGGTGCAGGCCCAGTATAAATACCTCCCGGAGGAAATCATGACCTTCATCGCGACGTCGCTTGCGATTTCACCCGCCAAAGTGTTCGGAGTCGCGACCTTCTACTCACACTTCACGCTGGAGCCCAAGGGCCGTCACATCGTACGGATCTGTGACGGGACTGCCTGCCACGTGAAGAAGTCGACCGACATCCAGGACGCCCTGGAAAAGAAGCTCGGACTCACGGGACCCAAAAAGACGACCGACGACGGCATGTTCACACTGGAGCTGGTTTCCTGTCTGGGTGCCTGCGGGCTGGCTCCCGCCGTCGTGATCGACGATGAGGCCCATGGCCCGATGACCCCGCAAGGCGCAGTCGACCTTGTCGACGCAATCCTCAAGAGCGAAAACGAAGCAAAGGCGGAGGCCTGAACATGATCGATTTGGATAGACGTAAGCAGAACTACCTGGAAAAGACCGGCCGGATTCCCTCGCGCATCATCGTATGCGCCGGTACCGGTTGTGTCGCCAATGGATCCAGAAAAGTGCACGACGCGCTGGCGGACGCACTGCGCAAGCGCGGGCTCGACGTCGTGCTCAGCTTCAAGGACGACCACGGCGACGTCCTGATCTCCCGCAGCGGCTGCCAAGGATTTTGTCAGATCGGGCCACTGGTCACGATTCTCCCTGAGGGAATCCTCTATACACACGTCAAGCCACAGGACGCCGAAGAAATCGTCCAGACCACACTGGTGGAGAAGCGGGTGGTGGACCGTCTGGTCTTCCGTGAGCCCGACACCGGCGCCCACACCCCGATTTCCCACGACATCGGCTTTTACAAGCGTCAATCCCGTACCACCCTCAAGCTGAGCGGATACATCGACGCCGAGGAGATCGACGAATACATCGCCGACAACGGATACTTTGCCGCGCGCCGCGCGTTCCTCGAGATGGACGGGGCTGCGGTCTGTCAGTTCATCATGGAATCCGGACTGCGGGGACGTGGCGGCGGCGGATTTCCGACCGCGCGTAAGTGGGAACTCACACGGATGCAGCCCGAACCCAAAAAGTACGTTATCTGCAACGGCGACGAAGGCGACCCGGGTGCGTTCATGGACCGCAGCCTGATGGAGGGCAACCCCCACGCGGTCATCGAAGGGATGCTGATCGCGGCTCGGGCAATCGGAGCAGACGAAGGATATGTCTATGTCCGCGCCGAGTATCCTCTCGCGGTCGAACGTATGAAAAAGGCCGTCCAGGCAGCCCTTGACGCGGGCATTCTCGGTCGCCGGATCTTCGGCTCGACGATGGACTTTGACATCCATGTCATGGAAGGTGCCGGCGCATTCGTGTGCGGCGAAGAAACCGCCCTGATCGCTTCGATCGAGGGCAACCGTGGCATGCCGTCACCCAAGCCCCCCTTCCCGGCACAGAGCGGTCTGTTCAAAAAACCGACCGTGATCAACAACGTCGAGACGCTCGCGACCATCCCGGTCATCTTCGCGATGGGCGCACCGGCTTACGCCTCGATCGGCACGGCCACTTCCAAGGGGACCAAGACATTCGCACTGACGGGGCACGTGGCAAACACCGGGTTGATCGAGGTTCCGTTCGGAACGACCCTCCGGACCATCGTCAACGACATCGGAGGCGGCGTGATCAACGACGACGGCACCCGTGCCGGCTGCGACTTCAAAGCGGTGCAGATCGGCGGGCCCTCGGGCGGGTGTCTCACACAGGAACACCTGGATCTCCCGATCGACTATGAAAACCTCAAAGCCGCCGGCGCCATGGTGGGATCGGGCGGCCTGGTCGTGATGAACCAGCAGACCTGCATGGTCTCCATCGCTCGCTTCTTTATGCAGTTCACCCAGAACGAATCCTGCGGGAAATGCGTGGTCTGTCGCGAGGGCACCAAGCAGATGCTGGCGCTGCTGGACGACATCATCGAAGGTCGCGCGGACGAAAAAACCATCCCGCTGCTCGAGGAACTCGCGCTGGTGGTCCAGAAGGGATCGCTCTGCGGCCTGGGAAAAACCGCTCCCAACCCCGTGCTGTCCACATTGAAGTATTTCCGTGACGAATATGAAGCCCACGTCTTCCAAAAGACCTGCCCGACCGGGCGCTGCAAATCCCTGGCCAAGTACCGGATCATCGAAGACAAATGCCGCGGCTGCAGCCTGTGCGCCCGCAAGTGTCCGGTCGGAGCGATCACCGGAGAACTCAAAAAACCGTATCACATCGACCAGCAAGCCTGCATCAAATGCGGTGCTTGCATGGAAGCCTGCAAATTCGCGGCTGTGACGATCGGCTGACAAGGCAGACAGGAGTAGGACGACACATGAAAAAGGAAAAGACCCTCACAGTCGACGGGATCTCCGTCGTCATCGAAAACGAACGCAATCTGCTGGAGGTCATCCGCAAAGCGCGGATCGACATCCCGACCTTCTGTTACCACTCCGACATCAGCATCTATGGGGCCTGCCGGCTGTGCATGGTGGAGGTCAAAGGGCGGGGATTGGTCCCCTCCTGTTCCACGATGCCGGAGCCCGATATGGTCGTGCAGACCAACACCGGCGAAATCCGCGCGATGCGCAAGATGATCGTCGAACTGCTGCTCGCAAATCACGACCAGGAGTGCCCCACCTGCTCCCGTTCCGCGAGCTGCCAGCTACAGAAGCTGTCTCGCCGGCTTGGAATTCACAACGTCCGCTTTAAAAAAGGCGAGCTCAACAAACCGCTGGACACCTCGTCGGCCTCGCTGGTGCGCGACCCGAACAAGTGTGTACTGTGCGGCGACTGCGTCCGGGTTTGCGCTGAGATCCAGAGCGTCGGTGCGCTGGACTTTGCGAACCGCGGTTCCAAGGTGGTCGTCACGCCCGCCTTCAACAAGAACCTCGACGCGGTCGAGTGTGTGAACTGCGGGCAGTGCGCCAAGGTCTGTCCGGTCGGCGCGATCATCCCCAAAGCAAATATGGATCAGGCCTGGAAGGCCATTCACAACCCCAAAAAGACCGTCATCGCACAGATCGCTCCTGCGGTGCGTGTCGCGCTCGGCGAGGAGTTCGGGTTCGCCCCCGGCACCACCACCACCGGTCAGATCGTCGCATCGCTTCGCCGCATGGGCATCGACAAGGTGTACGACACCTCTTTCACTGCCGACCTCACGATCGTCGAGGAAGCAAACGAATTCCTGGAACGCTTCGCAAAAGCACAAAATAGATCAACACAGATAAGTTTAGGCGGAGAAGCGCTTACGAGCGCTTCTCTAGGGGGCAAGTCCCCAATAGGGTCAAGCGGAGAATCGACCACAGTCGATTCTCTAGGGGGCAAGTCCCCCGGGGACTTGCCCCAGTTTACTTCCTGCTGTCCGGCATGGGT
>JAAYKS010000424.1 GCA_012522285.1 Clostridiaceae bacterium
CGATGGCGGAATTGGCGTTGCTCGCTGAGTCCGCAGGTGCGGTGGTAGCCGGCCGTGCGTTGCAGAAACGAGCAAAACCGGACGCGGTCACCTATATCGGCAAGGGGAAGCTGCTCGAGGTGTCGGATGCGGCGGACGCGTTGGATGCCGGCACGCTGGTGTTTGACGACGAGTTGTCTGGTGCGCAGCTCCGCAACATCGAAGAAGCGACGGGCCGCAAAGTCCTGGATCGAACTCTTTTGATCATGGACATTTTTGCGGGTCGCGCCAAAAGCCGGGAAGGAAGACTCCAAGTCGAGCTCGCCCAGCAGAGGTACCGCTTGTCTCGGCTGGTTGGCATAGGGAAGGGCTTGTCCAGACAGGGAGGCGGGATCGGCACGCGCGGACCCGGGGAATCAAGGCTGGAAAGCGATCGGCGCCACATCGCGCGCCGGATCAAAATCCTGTCCGACTCCATCGCGGAAGTGCGGGGCCAGCGCCAGCGCACACGGGAGGGAAGACGGCAGTCCGAAGTCTTTTCCATTGCGTTTGTGGGGTACACCAACGCCGGCAAATCGACTTTGATCAACGCGCTCTGCGACACAACCCTCTACACCGAGGACCGCGTGTTCGCGACACTGGATCCCGCTGTGCGTCGGCTGCCGCTGGACGCGAGTGTACAGGCGGTTGCAGTCGATACGGTCGGATTCATCCGGAAACTCCCGCACCATCTGGTCGACGCGTTCAAATCGACGTTGGAAGAAGCGGTTTTGGCGGATTTGATCGTGTTGGTGGTCGACGCCTCCGATCCGGACCGGCTCCGGCAGATCGAGGTGGTCGAGGAGATCCTGCGCGGACTCGACGCGGCGGATCGTCCCCGATTGACCGTCTTCAACAAAACGGACCGGAACGTGCTGCCGGATCACGCTGCGGTGCTTTCTCTTCCGGGCGAACGGGTGCCCTCCGATGTTTTTGAGGTTTCGGCGGTCACCGGGCAGGGGCTGGAGCGGTTGCGGGCGGCACTTCGCGTGCGGGCGGAGGCCGGCACGGTTCGGGTCCGGTTGCGCATCCCGTTTGCCGAGTCCGGGCTGGTCGACGAATTGCACCGGTCCGCACGTGTAGAATCTCTTGCCTATGCACCCGATGCAATCGAAATCGACGCAGTCGTGCCGGTGTCGCGCTTGATGCGTTTTGCTCGTTTCCAGGTGCGTGACTTGTAGTGACCTGCGCGAGGCCGAACGTTGTGGTTCAACCCTCTCTTTTGCATAGATGAATCCTCCTGTGAACACCATAAACCGACTCGCAGCGGATGGATATAAAATTCAAACGCTTGTTTGCGGATGTGATTGTCATAGACTGGCGCGGCATGGTATGATCGAAGTAGTTTGGATATCAAAATTTCTTACGGGAGGGGCTGCGCTCCGGCGTCATGCATATGGATGATTATGAAGTCCGTTTCAACGATGTCCTGCTCGATATCTTCGACGGCATCCTGATCACGGAAGAAAAGGCACTCCGGACCGGCAATTTCAGCGATCTGACCATCGCGGAAATGCATACGCTGGAGAGCATCGGATTGTATGAAGCGCGAACTATGAGCGAGACGGCCGCGCGGCTCGGGGTGACGACCGGAACGCTAACCGTAGCGGTCGACCGATTGGTGCGCAAAGGGTATGTCATCCGGGAAAGAGATCAGGCGGACCGCCGGATCGTACGGGTGATGCTGACCAGAAAAGGCAAATTGGCCTATCGGATCCACAGCCGTTTTCACCATCTGCTGGTGGAGCGGATTACCCATGGGTTGGACGAGAACCGCAGGGAGATCCTGTTGGATATGTTGGAAAACATCGATGGATTTATTCGTGAGCAGGTCCGCAGATACGACCACGAGCGGCTTTCGGTCAGCCGCCGTCTATCAAAGGAGTCTTGAGATGGCAGAGTCAGTCGACAGACAGACAGTTTTTGAAAAAGTCGCGGCGGCGGTCGCGACCGTGTTGTCCGTGCCCGTGGATAGAATCGGCGAAGACAGTTCCTTTACCGCGGATCTGGTGGTCGATTCCCTCTTGATGTACGAAATCGTCATCGACCTCGAAGAGCTGTTTGACACCCGGATTTCCGACAACGACATCGACCAGATTGAAACCGTTTCGGATGTGGTCGACTTCATCATAGCCCGCAAGGACTAAAGGAGATACATATGCAGATCCTCAAAGGAATTACACATTTTCAAGTCCGGGCGTTTACCGATCTGCGAGACATGATCCGGCAATCCGCGGAGCTGTTTGGCAGTCAGGTCGCCTTTCGTTTCAAAGAAACCCCCAAAGCTGCTGTCGAGACCCGGACATATCGACAGTTTCTGACCGATATCGAAGCACTGGGTACGGCGTTGACCGCACATGGGCTCGCCGGCAAACGGATCGCGGTGATCGGCGAGAACTCGTATGCATGGTGCCTGGCCCATGCCGCCGTGATCAGCGGTGTCGGGGTTGTGGTCCCTCTGGACCGGTTGTTGCCGGAGGACGAAGTGCTGGGACTGCTCGCGCGGGCGGATGTGTCCGCGGTGCTCTATGACGGGGCTTTTCATCCGGTGATGCAAAAGGCCGCCGCCACGCTGCCGGGTATCCGGCGCTTTGTGTGCATCAGAAGCGCTACGCTCAAACTGGCAGAGGGAGAAGATCCTTTTGTCGATCCCGCGGAAGCGGACAGCCGGGAAGGGAGTGCCTTCCTGCGGCTTGCGGATCTTGCAGCCGAGGGACAACGTCTGTTGGCGAACGGGCAACGCGACTATGTCGATGCTCCGATCGATCCTGCGGTGCTTGCTTCGCTGCTCTACACGTCCGGCACCACCAGTGCCTCCAAAGCAGTCATGCTGTCTCACGCGAACATCGCTGCGGACATCCGCGGCATGGCGGAAATGATCGATATCCCCAATGGCACACGGATGCTGTCGATCCTGCCGCTCCACCATACGTTTGAAAACACCTGCGGCTTGTACATGGGTCTTTTTGTCGGTGCCGAAATTCACGAATGTGACGGACTCCGGTACATCCAGCCCAATCTCAACGAGTACGGGATTGACATGCTGATCGGCGTGCCGGCTGTGTTTGAGAGCTTTTATGGCAAGGTGAAAGACACGCTGCGCAAAACCGGAAAAACCCGGACGGTCGCGATCATGCGGAAGCTGACCAAAGCACTGCGCGTCGTGGGGATCGACCTGCGGCGGAAAGTATTCAAACGCATCCTGGACGCGTTTGGCGGCCGTTTGGCGATCGGGATTTGCGGAGCCGCACCGATCGATCCAGAGATTATCCGCTTTTTCGATGACATCGGGGTTCGGATCTATCAGGGCTATGGGCTGACCGAAACTTCACCGGTGGTCGCAGGGTGCAATTCCAAGGTGTTTGTGGCCGGAACCGTCGGCCAGCCGGTCGGAGGGGTCGAGGTGGGCATCGACAACGAGCGGGACGGCGAAGAAGGAGAAATCCTTGTGCGGGGACCGATTGTCATGCTCGGATACCACGACGCCCCGGAACTGACGGCCGAGACCATCGATGCGGACGGCTGGTTCCACACCGGGGATGTCGGTCGGATCGATCCCAAGACCAACTGCCTGTCCATCACGGGGCGGATCAAGTCCATGATCGTGTTGAAAAACGGGAAGAAAGTATTCCCGGAAGAGCTCGAATTTTTGATCGGGCAATTCGATTACATCAAAGAAGCGATGGTCTGGGGCGACGAGGATGCGGACGGAGACGTCATATTGAGCGCCAAATTTGTCGTAGACCGCAGCAAATTGGAGGAAAGCGGCCAGTCCGCTCCGACCGAGACGGAACTGAAGACCATGCTGGACGACCTGGTCAGAAAGGTCAACGCCGCGATGCCCTCGTTTAAGTCCATCCGGTATTATGTATTTGGCTTCCAGGAGATGGTCAAGACCACCACCTTGAAAATCAAGCGCAACATCGAGGTGGAACGTGTCCGCAGCCTGATGTCCCGGACCAGCCTCAAGTGGAAGGAACTCACAGGCCGCAACATCGACCATCTGGCGGATTCGGATCCCGAACGGGGAGAGGGACCGGCAACAGGCGATAGGGACACACAGCGATAACTCATCCGACGACGGAAAAACGGGGGTGGATCCGTATGGCTGATTCGGGGATGCATCCCGACGGGAAACTGGTATTTCTCATCAATCCAACCTCCGGCAAGCCGTCGGTACAGAAACGGTTGTCCGAACTGCTGGCTGCTCTCGAGGAGCGCACGGAACCCGGACAGATGCTGCGGGTCGTGACCGAAGCACCCGGCCATGCCACAGCACTGGCCGAAGAGCTGTCACGTAAGTACGAAGGACAGGCGACCCTGTATGTGTGCGGCGGAGACGGAACCGTACACGAAGCGGTCAACGGCCTGATGGCGGCCGGAAGCCGTGCCCTGCCGTTTGCGGTTCTCCCGACCGGTACCGGGAACGACTACGCAAGACATTTGTACGGGCAGACGGATCTGGAAACGGTCCTGGACGATCTGGCGGCCAATCGCCTTGCGCTGCAGCCGATCGATGTCGTGCGAGCCAACGGGCGATACAGTGCCAATGTCATGTCTTTCGGGCTGGATACACGCGTACAGATGATCAATGAACGTCTCGCGGACAAAGCGGCCTTTCTGGGGGAGACCACCTTTCTGTTCTCTGCCCTTGCGGGTCTTTTGGGTCGGCGGAAATTCCGGATGCGTCTGGAAGCGGAGGAACGCACACCCGACGGCGGATTCCGCAGCGTGAGCCGGGAATTTGACTACATACTGATGGCGATCTGCAACGCCGAGTACTATGGCGGCGGATTTCAGCCCGCGCCTGGTGCGAACAGCGCCGACGGTCTGCTCGAAATATGCCATGTCGATCCCATGGGATTGCCCGCCATCCTGCGACTCCTGCCCAAATACCGCAAAGGCGCCCATCTCGGCCATCCGAGCGTACACCGTATGACGGTTCGCAGCGGATTGCTGGCATCGCTGGACGGGTCCTTGCCGCTGCTGGGCAACATGGACGGAGAAGTCTTTACGACAGACCGGTTGGAGTTTGAGTGCAAGCCGTCCGCGCTGCGGGTTTACCGGGCGGCGGTTCCGGTCAATGAGGCCTGATCCGCTCAGCCGGGCAGACGCGGCACACGTTTGTGGGCGGCGCGTTCTTCCATCCAGGCGATCAGCGCCGCGGTCATTTCGTGTGCGTCCTTATAATCCCCAGGCAGAAGCGGCTGGCCGTAGGTGATGACCAGAGATTTGCGTCGCAATGTTCCGGGCAGAAACGGCTTGGGATTTTTGAAATGCCGGTTGAAAATCTCGTATCCCCCGTCGATGAACACCGGTACCAGCGGCACACCTGCTTTCATGGAAACGTAGGCTGCGCCGTCTTTAAACTCGCCCAACCCGCCGTCTTCCGAACGCGTGCCTTCCGGATGCACCAACAGGATCCCGCCTTTTTCCACTTCTTTCTTGGCGATGATCAGTCCTCGAACCGGGTTGCCAAACCGATCGACCTGAATGCCGCGGCCGACCTGGAGGATGACTTTACCCAGCCATCCGTGTTTGGTTTTGAGATCGGAGGCCGCCAGACTGCAAAACCGGCGGAAGTGACCGCGCGGGAGAAACGCGCCGACCCACATGCCGTCGATGTAGGTTTCGTGGTTTGCGGCCAGGACATAGGGGGGTGCGGTGGGGAGACGGTCTCGTCCCTCGACCTCGATCCGAAGCAGCAGGCGGGACAGCCCCATGGCGATGTGATAGGCGAGATGGCCGACCAGTCCACGCGGGGTGGGGGTGGCGACCGGAAAAGGAGTCAGCGGGGTACGGGTTTCCAATGGACTCTTCCTTTCCGAACGGGGAACGGCGTCACCTCATGGCGGATGACGCCGCTTCATTTTTCATAGAGGATACCATATTATGGACGGGAATGACATCCGGGTGCGGGAGGGCATATGTTCGAGACACAGTTCCGGGTACGATATTACGAGACCGATGCGATGGGAATCGTCCACCACTCCAACTACCTGCGCTGGTTTGAGCATGCCCGTACGGAGTACCTGCGTGCGATCGGCACCCCATACCGTGCCTTGGAGGAATCCGGACTGGCGGCGGTTGTGGTGGAAGCGCATTGCAAATACATCCAACCCGCCCGATACGATGATCTGGTGTCGGTACGGGTCCGTATGGGGGCATATACCGCCGTGCGGGTTGAGCTGGTATACGAGGTGACGTGCGGGAATGTGACGCTTTGTACGGGTTCCACGCGTCATGCGTTTCTGCGGGACGGACGCCCGCCCGGTCTCGCCCGCGCGGAGCCTACCGGATCTACACAAGGCGTTTGAGAACGCACAGCGCGCGGAACAGACGGAGCAGGGGGAGAGTGACCATGTTTGACGGACCGGTGGTTCATGTCGTGGAGGGACGTCAGCGCAAGCTGCTGGATGGCAGTCCCTGGATTTATCGAAACGAAATCCAAGCCATCGAAGGGGAGCCGATCGATGGCGACCTGGTGCGTGCCGTCGACTATCGGGGACGGTTGATCGGATTGGGGATCATCAATACCGCATCGGTCATCACGGTCCGGTTGTTGTCTTATCGGGAAGTTGCGATCGATGCGGCGTGGATCGCTGAGCGGGTACGACGTGCAGTCGCGTATCGCGCTATTTTCCGGCGGAGCGATACAGACGGGGTGCGGCTGGTGTTCGGCGAAGCCGACGGCCTGCCCGGGGTGGTCGCGGACCGGTTTGGCCCGGTGATCGTGGTGCAGATCCACGCACGTGGGATGGAGCGCTGGAAAGAGACCATCGCAGGTGAGTTGGTCGCGTTGGAGCGTCCCGAATCTCTGGTGTTTGCCAACGACGATCCGATCCGGTCACGCGAAGGGCTGCCATTGTACCGGTCGGTGTTTCACGGCCCGGATCTCGACAGCGTCTTGATGCGGGAAAACGGATTGACATTCCAGGTCGATTTGCGGCAAGGCCAGAAGACAGGACACTTTCTCGACCAGAAGGCCAATCACCGGTTCCTGCAAAAGTTTGTCAGGGACAAAACGGTGCTCGACGCATTCACGTACTCCGGCGGATTTGCACTGCATGCCGCCTCAGCGGGGGCGGCAGCGGTCGAAGCGGTCGATATTTCGGCTGCGGCGTTGGATCTTGCCCGGGAGAACGCGTGCGCAAACGGACGGGAGGACATTCGTTTTGTCGAGGCCAACGCGTTCGACCACCTCCGGAACCTGCATGCACAAGGCGCGCGTTTCGATGTGGCGGTCCTGGATCCGCCGGCGTTTGCTTCCAGCCACAAGGCGCAGGCCGGAGCCGTGCGCGGCTACAAAGAGATCAATCTCGGGGCGATGCGGCTGCTGCCTCCCGGCGGGCTCCTCGCCACGCATACCTGCTCGTATCATATGCCGGAAGACCTGTTTACCCAAACCGTTCTGTCCGCCGCCCGCGATCTGCGACGGCGCGTACGCATCGTCGCGGTCCGCCGGCAAGATTATGATCACCCGGTTCTCGCCGGGCACCCGGAATCCCTGTACTTGAAAAGCCTATGGCTGCAGATGCTGGATTGATTAGGAGGGAACGGACGAGTGGATCAGGAGATTCTGCTTTTTTTTGAAACGCTCCGCTCCGCACCGCTGGATACCTGGATGGGGATCCTGACGTGGTTGGGGTCCGAGCAGGTTGCGGTGCCCGTGGTGTGTGTCATTCTCTGGTGTGTGGACAAGACACTTGGCTATCGTCTCGGGACGGCTTTGTTTTTCTCTCAGGGGCTCAATCAAACGTTGAAAGTCGTATGTGCCGTCCCCCGTCCCTGGGTCCGCTGGCCGGGGGTGGTCCAACCGGTCGCATCTGCGGTGCCGGCCGCGACCGGATACTCGTTTCCGAGTGGTCACACCAGTACGGCTGCCGCCCTATATCCGACGCTGGCAATGCGAGGGGGTCCGGCGACATCCGGCAAACGGGTGAGAGTTGCCACCGCGGCTCTTGCCGGGTTGGCACTCCTGGTTGTCGGGATCACACGGGTGTATCTTGGTGTGCACACCCCGACCGACGTCTGGAGTTCCGCGCTGATCACGCTGGCGGTCGTGGTGGTGGCCAATGTCCTGTTCGACCGGATCGGGCAGGGACGCGTCAGCGACCGTGCCGTACTCGCGGGGGGACTCGTGTTTTCCGCGCTGGTCATCGCGTTTGCGACGGCGGTGTCGCTGCTCAGGTCGGACACCCACCCGGAGATGGCCGAGCAGGCGCTGGACGCTTTCAAAGCGGGCGGGGCGATGGCCGGGTTCACCCTGGGATGGGCGGCGGAAAAGCGCTGGATCCGGGCGGAGGTCAAAGCTCCGCCGATGATCCAGTTGCTCAAAATCGTCTGTGGAATCGGAGTGTTGCTGGTCTTAAAAGAAGGAATAAAGCCGGTACTGGAGCTGCTGATTCCGTATGCTCCCGTTGCCGACGGACTCCGCTATGCCCTGGTCGCGCTGTGGGCCACATGCGGATTGCCCGCGGCGGTGCGATGGATACGTCTACGGCTCAGGCGTGTTCCCAGATCCGGTTGAGTTCGCCCTGCGCGATGGCCGCCGCGACGACCGACATACCGAACACGCTGAGCAGCAAATAGATCAGGGAGTTGTCTTTGGGCGGAAGGCCTGCGATCGCGGAGCAGGCTTCCATGCGCTGGCTGAGATTGTAGAACCAGTACAGGCTATACAAGCCGCAAGTGACCAGGCACAGCAGAACCTCCAGACCCGGCGATAGCGACTTTGTGTCACCTGTATAATCGCGGATCGCCGTACTGGTTTCATAAATCCAGATATACCCGTAGATCCCGCAGGTCACGATCCAGAGCAAAATGATATAGGGTGCCGACCGGATATTGTGCTCCATCATGTGTTGCATCCCTCCCCGGTCGCAGGACCGGCTCTCGATTCGCAGCTGATATAATGAATCATATCATAACCACAAAGTGAAACCCGGAGAGGAAAAACCATGCAAAAACAGCAATCGTCGTCAAGTCAGGAAACATCCGCCTCGTTCGAACAACCCTTTCGGGTGGAGATGGAATACCGGTTGACGGATTTCATGCCGCTCTTTGCCAAAAGACTGTTTCGTAAAACATTATACTGGCTGACCGGTACGGTGCTGGCCACGGCATCCGGTGTGAGTGCCATCTATGCGATTTCACTCGCAACTTCGGGTCAGACGGAACGGTTGGGCGAGCTTTCAATCTGGCTGTTGACCGCACCGATCCTGTTTGTAGCGTTTGCCGCCGCCTCGGTCTTTGCGGTGTTCTCCAACGCACGCGTCCTGCAACGGTTTTATCGCCAGAGCGGTTCACGGAGTGTGGCGGTCCTGGATAAAGACGGTATGGAGGTGGGTACCGCGAAAGGCGCGGTTTCGCTTCGCTGGGAGCAGGCGACCCGGTTTGACGTCGGTCGCAGCGGACTCGTGGTCTGGAAAGGGGATTCACTTCCTTTGGTGCTCCCTGCCCGCGCGATGGGCGACGGGCGTTACGACAAAATGCTTGCACTGGTATCCCGGTCGCTGGAGGAGATACGGATGGCACAAGCCGGCACGCAGGCTGCGCCGGATGGTGAACCGGAGGTTGCCGGCATGTCAGCAGAGACGGTGGACGGCGTGTTGCCGGCCGGAACCTCCGTTATCCGGACGCAGGATCCGGACGACGGGGTTGCAACCGCACCCGACTACACCGATTCCGAATACCGCTTTGGCGACGAATGGGTTCCGGGCGGGGTCCGGTTTCGGATTCACATCGGCCCGCGTGACCGCGATGCCCTCAAGGCGTACGCGCTAACCAGGCCGGGCAGCCGCTGGGGCATGCTCGCGTTTTCGCTGGTGGCAGTCGGAATGGCCGTCTGGCTGTTCTACACGGGATTGTCCAACGACCGCTCGCTGATAACGCCCAATGTGCTGTTGGGGAGCATCTCATCGCTGCTGGCGTTTGTGTTTCTGACCGCGGTTTTCCGCCCTTCGCTCTTTTTGTGGATCGTGCGCCGGTTTCCCGGAAACAAGCAACGGCAGGACGGCGCTTCGCGGGAGGTCTTGTGTGTGTTGTCAGACGGTATTCTGTATGCAAAGACCGAGGGCAGGGTGGACCGGGCTCCCATCTCCACGCTCCATGACAAGGTGCGGTATCGGGACTGGCTGTTTTTGTTCAAGGACCGCAAAACCGCCTACATCATACCGCTCAGAGAAATAGACGCAGGCGTCCTGACCGAGATCGGGGAAGCGCTCGACATGCCGCTGCAGGGAGAGTAAGGCTGGTAGTCTTTCGGAGCCGGAGGGCCAAATGAAACGGGATCGCCTGTGTCGGCGATCCCGTTTTACTCATGTTGCGTGCCGGATATCTGCCGGCCGGATACGGTTCCGGAGTGTGGGAGTGATGGTCAGGGGGCAAAGAAGTAGGTGTTGCCATAGGTTGCGGCGACCGGCAGACTCTGGAACCAGCCACTGCGTGCATAGGCGACATCGGTACAGAAGTACAGGACATCGCGTCCGAATGCTGTCGCTCCGTTCAGTGCGTCCAATGCGGCCTGCCGCTGGTTCGCGGTCGGGGTGACAGACCGATAGTAACCACTGGCATAGGGGGTGAACTGGTTCGGTGCGGTCAACACCCCGTACAAGCCGCCCCAGCGGCCGCTCATCATGCGGTTGACGATGACCTGGGACACCATCAGACATCCGTCATACGACCATCCGGCTCCGCATTCCGATGCGACAATCCGAAGGTACAGGTCGATCTCCGCGTCCGAGTATCCGCTGACTGCGCTGCCGCCTCCGGAAGGGGCAGCCGGCGCGGGCGCGGGTGCGGCGGGTGCCGGCGTGGGGGCGGGGACCGTCGTGGAGGGATCCGGGAGAGTCAGGATCTGTCCGGCATAGATAACGGGGTCGGAATAGGAAAGCCCGTTTGCGTAACTGATGAGCCGGATGTAGTCCGCAGATCCGTACACACGCTCTGCGATGGTCCAGACGGTTTCACCCCGCTGCACCTCGCGTTCGGTCGGGAAAACGACCGGTTCGGGTGTCGGCTCGGGCGTCGGCTCGGGCTCGGGCGTCGGCTCGGGTTCGGGCTGCGGATCGGGGGAAGAAGATGGGGCTTGTGCTGCCGGGCTTACTTCCGCGTCGAGAGCCGCGTCGAGAGCCATCCCACGCGATAGGACGGAGATACGTTCCTCGGGGACGATGGGCTCAGCGGGAACGATGGGTTCATCGGGGTCAATCTGGAATTTCAGTTGGCCGGAAGGCTCCGGCCTGGATAAATCGGATTCGTCGGCGCTCTCGCCGGCAGCCGCCTCTTCGGACGGGGCCGTACGAACCGGGACCACGGGAACCGCTGCTGCGGAAACTGCGACACTGCATAGGACACCGGCCGTGACAACTGCTGCGACGCGGGTTGCTCTGGCTACGAAGGGAGCCCGTTTATGCGGGGTGTGTTGCGCGGTACGTCCGGGTTCCCGACCCGTAAGCGACGCACCGGATGTCCGGGAAAACAGGGCGCGAATGCGCGACCATACCTTCGTCAGGACATTTCTTAAACTTCTGCGTATCAAAAAGTGAACCTCCAAAAATCATGTTCGGAACCGTTGCATGCGTATTATCACAAAGCGTTTTCTAAAAGTAAAGCTAAGAAGAGGTGCCAGAATATCCAAATGTTTCCGGCTGAACAGGCGGTTCTGATGGTGCTTTCCTCCGGCTTGTATTGTCACAGGAGACGATACAACGTTGCGTTATTCGGCATAAAGGACAAAAATGGCAGTTCTACGTCCCGTCGGAGCCAGGTGGCAGAGAGAGGTGTTGGAGCCCGAAAACACGCTTGCGGATATACTGGCCGGGCGTGAG
>JAAYKS010000425.1 GCA_012522285.1 Clostridiaceae bacterium
CATCTCATCGAGCGCAACCGCATCGACATCTATGACATTCCGATCTCCCGGATCGCGGATCAGTATCTCGCCTATCTCCAGGGGATGCTTTCCATGGATCTGGAAATCGCCAGCGACTTTCTGGTGATGGCGTCCACCTTGCTGCATATCAAATCCCGCATGCTGCTCCCCGCGCGGGATGCGGCTGCACCGGATCCGGACGCGGATCCCCGGGAAGAACTGGTGATCCGACTGCTCGAATACCGGCGCTGCCGCGCATTGGCAGACGACCTTCGCGCCCGACACGACATCCACGTGGTGCGGGTGAGTCGGCTCCCGGAACCTCCCGCCAACCTGGGGCTGGATCCGGTCAAACTGGATGAACCGGTCAACCGTGACGCTTTTTTCGATGCCTGTGAAGCTTTGAGTTCCCGCAACCGGGCACGTTTTCAAAACCTGTCGACCCGCATGACCCACATCCTACAGCGCGAAAAGGTGTCTTTGAGAGACAAGGTTCGACTGATCTGGCAACGCGTGGTCAAACGGGCCAATCTGTTGTTTCACGAATTGTTCCCGGAGCGCGGTACGACCCGGGCCGACCGGGTCACCGGTTTTCTGGCCTTGCTCGAGCTCCTCAAAATGAACAAGATCCGGGTCACCCAGGAGCACCCGTTCGATGTGATATTGATCAACCCGACGAAGGACGACCCGGACCCGGACGACGAAGACTTGAACCGCTTTTTGTCGGACGGCGGAAGCGACCGCGCCGATTATCACTGACGACATCGGCAGGAAGGGAGCAGCATGCAGGAAAGCACCAATGAAGCCATACTGGAAGGACTCATGTACCAGACCTCTGACGACCTGTCCAGAGAAGCGGCCACCGAAGAAAGCCGCACACTGGATCCGGCCGATTTGGAAGCTGCGGTCGAAGCGATTCTGTTTGCTTCCGGCGACCCGGTGACACTGGAGCGGATCGCTTCGGTGACGGGATTGCAGCGGGACCACGCGCGCAAGGTGCTCCAGGACCTGACGGCCCGCATGGAAGCAGACCGCAGTCGCGGGGTTACGATCCACAAGATCCGGGACACCTATGTGCTGTCCACCAAGCCGGAGATGAATCAGGTGATGCGGGTGCTGTTTCAGCCGCGCAACCGTCCGCCTTTGTCCCAGGCGGCCTATGAGGCATTGGCGATCGTCGCTTACAATCAGCCTGTCACCAGATCCCGGATCGAGGCGGTCCGTGGAGTCGGCAGCGATGGGATACTGGCACGCCTGGTAGAGCGCGGTCTGGTGCGCGAATGCGGCACGCTGGACGCTCCGGGCCGTCCGTCGCTTTTTGAAACCACCGATACCTTCCTGCGGGAGTTCGGCCTGACGTCGGTCGCCGACCTGCCCCCGATGGAAATGCTGATGGTCGGTACCCTTCGCGGAATCGAACATGCACTGGATCCTAACGCAGCGGGGCCGGACGACCGGCAGATCACGGTCGATCAATGGGTATCTGCACTGGTGCCCGGCGGGGCAAAAGCCGACGAAAGCAATCCGGCGAACTCGTTTCTGGACACGGAAGCACTGTATCGTGAAGAGGAAGAGAGGACGCCTGGTTGACCAAATGACGCGCGACCGATTTGTGTGAGCCATTGCACCTGTGATCCGACATTCGCTATAATCGTGTAAAACAGACTTCGTGTCGTACGCCACCGGTCACATCTGACAGCAGCCACGGCACGCATGGCACCCCACGGACGCGGAGGCGGGGAGAAAGGATGGAAGACATGGCCGATCCCAACGTTTCCACCGGTACCCGGATGCCGCAGGCGGATATGGATCCGCTGACCGGACTTGGCAACCGGTATCGTTTTATCGTGGATCTGGAGCGCCTGCTCGATGCCCCTGGATCCCATCCTGGGGACGGCGCGTTGATCCTGATCGACATCGACGAATCCCGCAAGACCAATGACACCTATGGATACCGGTTTGGTGACCGTGTGATCCGGGTCGTGGCGGAACTGGTCGCCGGGATGCTGCCCGCAGGTGCCACCTTGTACCGGACCGGCGGGGATGCGTTTGCGGTGCTGTGGCCGGGTGCGTCCAAGGATCAAACTCACCATTTTTCCGTGACACTGCTCAACGAATCCCGCAATCCCAGGCGGGTGGCCGGGGTGGCCTGTACGGCGACCGTTTCCATCGGAGCGGCCTTTTATCCCGAAGACGGAGATACAGCGGAAGCGCTGTTCCGCTGTGCCGATGTCACTTTGTATCGCGTCAAACGGCGCGGCAAAAACAATGTGTCCTTTTATGCGGCAGACGACCGCGATCAGGAGGTCTCCCACATCGACCTGGAGTCGGAGTTGCGTGCGAGCGTGGAAGCGGGGTTCAAGGATTTCGAAATCTATTACCAGCCGACGGTGGATGCGGTTTCCGGAATCTGCAACGGAGCGGAGGCTTTGCTGCGCTGGACTTCCCCCAAAAACATCAGAATCTCGCCTGCGGACGTCATCATGCATCTCGAATTGATCGGTTGTGTTGAGCAGGTCGGGGACTGGGTGCTGGAACAGGCCATCGGACAATGTGCGGCCTGGCGCGCGAGTGGATTGAGTGATTTCTCCATCCATGTGAATTTGTCCATGCTGCAGCTTCGCGACCATGTCCTGGAAGAGCGACTGGTGTACATGTTGAAAAATGCGGGTTTGCCGCCTGCCGCGCTGGTGCTCGAGGTGACCGAAAGCGCGATCATGAACGACCTTTCCAACTCCATCGCCATCCTCAACGACATCCGTCGCCACGGTGTCCGGATCGCACTGGACGACTTTGGCAGCGGATACTCGTCGATCAACTATCTGCGCAAACTCCCGATCGACCAGATCAAAATCGATCGTTCTTTCGTCGCGGATATCGCGAATACGTTCAACAAGTCCCTCGCCAACACCATCAAGGATCTGGCGCACAGCATCCAGCTGTCCGTCTGCGACGAGGGGATCGAGGACCGGGCGCAGTTCGATCAGATCGAACCGAGTCAGGGCGATATCATTCAGGGATATCTCTTTGGCAAACCGATGCCGGTCGATATCTTTCAAACCTTCCTGCGCGACAATCGACGCAACGTCGTCAAGCGGTCGCAAGCGGTATAGGAATCGGGGTCCAAGCGGACGATCGCCTTCTATGGAAGTAGACAGGCGATCGTTTTTCTTGTGCCGGGAAGTTATGCAGTTTTCCTCTTCTCAAGTTGCATCCGATCCTCTATAATCTATATCAGGCGATATATGCCGTGTTCAGCGGATTGATTTGTCGTCGGGGCAAGGCCCCTACTTTTATATCGAGAGGTGGCATCCATGGGATCGAAAGACAGAATGGCGGGATTCGCCGGTCAAAGGACCGACAAAGCCCGGGAGCAAGGCGCGGTTTGCCGTGACAGGCTGGCTGCGCTGCTGGATGCGGACAGTTTTGTAGAAATCGACGCACGTGTCCGGTCGTCCGGGATCACGTTTGGATTCGAACGTGAACCTTCAGACGGAGACGGTGTCGTTGCCGGGTACGGGACGATCGATGGTCGCCCCGTTTATGTTGCCGCACAGGATCCGGATGTGCATGGTGGGTCGATCGGTCGAATGCACGCGGGTAAAATCGCCAAGGCGATCCGTCTTGCGATCCAGGCAAGGGCGCCGTTTGTCGGCATGTTTGATTCGGGCGGTGCCCGGATCGAAGAAGGGGTACTCGCGCTAGACGGCATGGGCGAGATCCTGAGCGCGCTCAACGCCGCCTCGGGAGACATTCCGACGGTTGCCGCTGTGATGGGACCTTGTCCCGGCGGAGTGGCCGTCGCGGCCGCGCAGTGCGACTTTGTGCTGATGTGCGGACCCAAGGCCGGTCTCTATATGAACGGCCCTGCGGTGGTTGCGGCTTCCGAGCGCAAAACGCTCGAGCCGTCTGTGCTTGGCGGTGCCGCCGTCCACACGGCCGAGACCGGACTGGCTGCCTTTGCATATGAGGACGAAGCGGCTTGCGCCGCCGGTATCCGTCAACTACTCGGATATCTTCCGGACAGCGCGGACGCACCGGTGTTCCCGTTCGACGACCGGGACGACGCGAACCGGACCGACGACGGTCTTGACCGTATCGCCGAAGGGCTGGACGCCGGTTATAACATGCGCGCGGTGATTGCGTCGGTCATGGACACCGGTTCCGTTTTGGAGACATCCGCGGCGTATGCACCGGGGATGTTCACCGGATTCGCTCGTTTGACCGGTTACAACGTTGGCGTCGTCGCGAACGCGGATCCGCTGATGGACGCCGATATGGCGGGCAAGGCAGCCCGTTTCGTTCGGTTGTGCGACGCGTTCTCGATCCCGCTGATCACCTTTACCGATGCAGCTGGCTTTAAGATCGGATCGGAATATGAGAAGAGTCCCGTGATCCGGCAAACCGCCGAGATGTCGTCCGCGTTTGCCGATTGTACGATCCCGCGGTTGGGCGTCATCGTCGGTAAAGCGTACGGCACGGCTTTCGCCGCGATGAACAGCAAACAGACCGGCGCGGATATGGTGTATGCCTGGCCGACGGCCGACATCGGTGTGGTGAGCGCGGATGTCGCTGCCAACATCATTTACCGCAAGGAAATCGGAGCTTCCGAGAACCCGATGACAGCCCGTGCCGGTTTCGTCGCCCGCTACGCGGACGAGGTGACCGCCCCGCATGTGGCCGCATCTCTCGGTCTTGTAGATGAAATCATCCAGCCCGCAGCCACCCGCCCACGTCTTGCCAGCGCCCTCGACATGCTGGTTTCCGCATACTGATTGGAGGAAAGATGAAATGAAACACTACACGGTCAAGGTCAACGGCGTTTCCTATCAAGTCGAAGTCGAAGAAGCAGGCAGCGCTGCCCCCGCGGCCGCTGCCGCCCCTGCCGCTCCGGCCCCGGTCGCCGCGGCGCCCGCTCCGGTCGCTCCAGCTCCCGCGCCGGCGGCAGCACCCGCTCCGGCACCGGTCTCAGCTCCTCCCGCGGGAAGCGAAGTCATCAAGGCCCCTATGCCGGGCACCATCATCGAAGTCACGGTCCAGTTGGGTGAATCGGTCACCCGCGGTCAGGTTCTGTGCATTCTCGAAGCGATGAAAATGGAGAACGAAATTGTTGCGCCGCGCGATGGTACGATCGCCGCGGTTTCCGTCACCAAAGGCGCGTCCGTGAATGCGGGCGACCCGATGATCAGCCTTGCCTGATCCGGCACCAGGAGGAATTCCATGACAAAAGTCCTGATCACAGAAACCGTACTGCGCGACGCGCACCAGTCTCTTGCCGCCACCCGGATGTCGATCGACGACATGCGCGATGCGCTCGAAATGCTGGACAACATCGGATACAACGCGCTGGAATGCTGGGGAGGCGCCACGTTCGACTCGACCATGCGCTTTTTGAACGAAGATCCCTGGGAACGTCTGCGCAGCATCCGAAGCGCGTGCAAGAAGACAAAACTGCAGATGCTGCTGCGCGGGCAGAATCTCCTCGGTTACAAACATTACGCCGACGACGTCGTCGAGTACTTTGTCCAGCGGTCGGTTGCAAACGGCATCGATGTCGTTCGCATCTTTGACGCGCTGAACGACTTCCGCAACATCGAAGTCGCGATGAAAGCGGTACGGCGCGAAGGCGGACACGCCCAGGGCTGCATCGCCTTTACGCGCAGCCCCTTCCATTCTTCCGAGAAATTTGCGAGCGATGCCAAGGCACTCGAAGAAATGGGCGCCGATTCGGTCTGCATCAAGGATATGGCCGGGTTGCTGTTGCCTTACGAGGCGTATGACCTTGTGAAAGCGCTCAAGTCCACCCTCAGCATCCCCGTGGAGCTGCATACCCATTACACCAGCGGTGTCGGATCGATGACCTATCTCAAAGCCATCGAGGCGGGATGCGACATCATCGATACCGCGATCAGTCCGCTCGCACTCGGCACCTCGCAACCCCCGACCGAGCCGTTTGTGGCGACGTTGGCCGGCACACAATACGACACCGGGCTGGATCTGGTCCAGCTGTCCGAGGTGGCGGCCTATTTCCGTGTGATCCGCGAGCGCTGGCTGGCGTCCGGCCTGATCAGCACCAAGGTGCTCGGTGTCGACGTCAATGCGCTGATCTATCAGGTGCCCGGCGGCATGCTGTCCAACCTCGTGTCGCAGCTTCAGCAGGCGGGGAAGGAAGACCAGCTGGAGGCCGTCCTCAACGAAGTCCCACGCGTGCGCGAAGATTTCGGATTCCCGCCCCTGGTCACCCCGACCAGCCAGATCGTCGGCACACAGGCCGTGATGAACGTGGTCACCGGCGAACGGTACAAGATGGTGCCCAAGGAGTCTAAGGCACTGGTGAAAGGGGAATACGGGAAGACACCGGCCCCGGTCAACCCCGAAATCCAGAAAAGAATCCTGGGCGACGAAGAACCGATCACCTGTCGTCCCGCCGATTTGCTTCCTCCCGAGCTGGATTCGATCCGTGCAAGGGCTGCGGAGTATGTCGAACAGGAGGAGGATGTCCTCTCTTACGGGATGTTCCCGCAAGTGGCAGAGAAATTTTTCCAGTGGAGGCTCGCTCAAAAACACTTGATCGACAACGAGATCGGAAGTGTGGAGGGGGGCTACCAACCTGTCTGACGGGAAGGTACCGACCATGGATGCGCTCCGGAAAAGCCTGATTCGCGGCATCGAAGATGCGATGCCGCGGATGAGCAAAGGACAAAAGGCGATTGCGGCTTTCATCCTGACCAATTATGACCAGGCCGCCTATTTGACGGCGGCCAGCATCGGAGAGACCGTAGGCGTCAGCGAGTCTACGGTCGTCCGTTTTGCCATGGAACTCGGATATGAAGGGTTCCCCCATTTCCAAAAGGCACTCAAGGAAGAACTGAAGGTTCGTCTGACCGCGGCGCAGCGGCTTTACGCTTCCGGCCGGTTGGCCGGATCCGACGACATTCTCGGGACGGTTTTGCTGGCCGATGCGGACCGGTTGCGGCGTGCGGCGGAACAGACCGACCGCGAACGCTTCCGGAAGGCGGTGGACATCCTGCAACACGCAAAGCGGGTGTTTATCGTCGGGGTGCGCAGTTCTGCGCCGTTGGCTTCGTTTCTCGCTTACTATTTCAACTATATTTTCAGTGATGTGCGGTTGCTCAATCCCACGGGCGCAAGCGACATGCTCGAGCAAATCATGACGGCAGGACATGGTGATGTCGTTGTAGGCATCAGCTTTCCCCGTTATTCCAAACGCACCATCGACGCAATGAACTATTCCCGCAAGGCTGGCGCTTCGGTCGTCGTGGTCACCGACAAGGACGACACCCCGGTCGCCCGTGCGGCAGACTGTGTGCTGTTGGCCCCCAGCGACATGATGTCGTTTGTCGATTCCCTGACAGCTCCGATGAGTGTGATTACCGCCTTGGTAGTCGCACTCGGTCTGCAGCAGAAGGAACAGGTCGGCGAGACACTCGAAAAGCTGGAACGGCTGTGGGACGAATACGACGTCTACGACAAAGGAGGCGCTCCATGAATGGAGAACCGACATCGTCTCGCGCGGTTCCGGGCAGCCGGATGGCGGCCAACGCTTCCATCCTGATCGCGATGACGCTGACACGTGAAGAAGAACGTTCGGAGGCCGACCGGCTGCGTGCTGACGGTTTTTTCGTTGCGGCTGTGGATTTTGGCGGTGAATTTTTGCCATCGGTTTCCAAGATGGTCGAGCGCGCGGTCGTCGCCTCCCACCGGGAAGGCGTCATTGGGACCACGCACGCGGAAGAAGGTGCGGTTGCCGGTGCGGCACGTGAAGCCATATCGCAGATCATGAACAAAGCGATCGGGTTTAACGTGGGCGGAAAGATCGGGATTGCCCGATTTCACGACCATGTGGCGGTTTGTGTGTTTTTTGGCATCGGCCTGCTGCATTTGAACGAAGTCGCGATCGGCCTGGGGCACAGGGCGGTATGAAAGACGCTTGTATGACATCCGATACCTCGATCCAGAGCATCGCCATCGACGGTCCGGCGGGTGCCGGTAAAAGCACTGTCGCGCGTTCTCTGGCCCTGCGGCTGGGAATGGCCTATATCGACACCGGTGCGATGTATCGGTCCTGTGCGCTCAAGGCGATCCGGAGCGGCGTGTCCATGGAGGACGAAGCCGCGCTGACCGACATGATGGAGCACACACAAATTTCGTTTCGTTTGGTAAACGGAGAGCAGCATGTGTTCATGGACGGGGAAGATGTGTCTTTGGACATCCGGACACCGGATGTGACACGTGGCTCTTCCGACATTGCCAAGTCTCCGGTTGTGCGCGAGAACATGGTCGCGCTGCAGCGCCGGATCGCCCGACGCGAGGCGGTCGTGATGGACGGCCGGGACATTGGCTCCCATGTTTTACCGGACGCCCGGCACAAGTTTTTTCTGACTGCGACCCCCGAAGTCCGCGCCCAGCGCCGGTTGCGTGAAAACCGTGAGAAAAAGGCGGGATTGCAGGAGTATGAGGCAGTGCTGGCCGATCTCCGGTACCGCGACCTCCAGGACAGCACGCGTGCCGTATCCCCTCTGATCCGTGCGCAGGATGCCATCGAGATCGACACGTCCGGCTATGGCATCGACGCCGTCGTGGAGATCCTGCTGGGTTACATCTTTCCACAACAGGCGACATGTGATGCAGGGGATGTGCAACATGCAGATTAGCCTGGCCAGAACGTCCGGGTTTTGTTTCGGTGTGGATCACGCTGTCAAGGAAGCCTATCGGATTGCAGGTGAGCCTCACGACCGACCGGTTGTGATGCTGGGACCGGTGATCCACAACGAGCAGGTTGTGGAGGAAATCCGATCGATGGGGGTTGGCATGGTCGAGCGGATGGAGGAGGTTCCTCCCGGAGCCCTCGTCCTGATCCGCGCACATGGTGTCCCTCCCGAAGTGCAGGATACACTGCGCGCGAGCGGGTGCGAAATCCTCGATTTGACCTGCCCGTTTGTTTCGCGCATCCACGACATCGTCAGGGAACAACGTGCCGCCGGCCGCAGAATCCTGATCGCCGGGTCTCTGGACCACCCGGAAGTGCGGGGGATCGCCGGTCACGGCGGGGGAGATGCGGTGGTCATCGAAACCGAAGAACAGGCCGAACGCTTTGATCCGGGGGACGATTCGTGGGCTCTTGTGTCGCAAACCACATTCTCATATAGAGAATACGAGAAAATTATGCATATCCTTGCTAAAAAACTTTTGGAAAAACTCCAGATATTTGATACAATATGTAGTACGACTGAAAACAGGCAGAAAGAAGCCTTAGAATTGGCTCGCGCGTCGGATGTCATGATCGTCATCGGAAGCCCCTCCAGTTCCAACACTTCCAAACTTCTGGATACCTGTCTCAGAGCGTGCGCGTCGTCCTACATCGTGGACTGTCCCGATTCCATTCCACCCCTTCCGGCCGGTGCCGACAGGGAACGGTTGCGGATCGGGGTCACAGCCGGAGCGTCGACGCCAGACCGTATAATCAGGGAGGTAATCCAGAAGATGAGTGACAATGAGGGCATCATGAGTCAGCAGGAAGCGGACGTCAGTTTTTCCGACATGATTGACAGCATCCCGCAGCTCCACAGGGGAGCAACGGTAAAAGGAATTATCGTACGTTACGACGGAGACAATGTATACGTCGATGTACACGATAAGTCGGAAGGCCGTATTCCCCGTCATGAATTTGAAAGCGACCCCGATTTCGATCTCGATCAGGCGATTGCCGAGCATACAGAAATCGACGTGTATGTCCGAAGCATCCGCAACAGCGAGTTGGGCAAGGAAATTCTGTTGTCCAAAGCGCGTGTGGATTTCGGCAAGTACAAAGCACTGATCGAAGAGGCGTTTGCCAACAAGACCCCGATCTCCGTCAAGGTGGTCAACGTGGTCAAAGACGGCATCATCGCCTCGTATGGTGGCGTGGACATCTATGTCCATCG
The DNA here is from genome assembly GCA_012522285.1 of Clostridiaceae bacterium. Lineage (GTDB taxonomy): Bacteria > Bacillota > Clostridia > Saccharofermentanales > UBA5734 > JAAYKS01. Next base: position 9,945 of record JAAYKS010000425.1, read on the forward strand.
CACCCAGTTGGAAATGTTCCCGGTCGAGGACCTGGAGGCATATCGCGGGCAGACGTTGGACATCGTCGTTACACAGTACGACCCGGACAAGCGCCGGTTGCGCGTATCCGGATCGAGGCGCGTGCTTCTCAATGCTGAGCGGCGCGCCCGCGCGGAAGAGGTTTGGGCCACCATCGCGATCGGTAACGTCTATGAAGGCGTCGTCCGCAGCCTGACCGATTTTGGCGCCTTTGTCGACATCGGCGGCGTCGACGGACTGGTCCATGTGTCCGAGCTTTCCTGGAACCGGATCCGGCACCCGTCACAGGTGGTGTCGGTCGGAGACCAGATCGAGGTGCACGTGAAGGACTTTGATCCGGAGCGCAAACGCATTTCGCTCGGCTACAAAAAGGCGGAAGAAGATCCCTATCACGATATCGAAGAGCGATTCCCGGTCGGTTCGACCGTACACGGTACCGTCGTTCGGATGTTCCCGTTTGGTGCCATTGTCGAAATCGCCGAGGGAGTCGACGCGCTCTGCCACATTTCACAGATCTCCAATGTCCGTCTGGCCAAGCCCAACGATGTCTTGACCGAGGGGATGGAAGTAGACGCCCGCGTGCTGGAAGTCAGCAATGCGGATCGTCGGAGCAGCATCAGCATCAAAGCCGTTGAGCCGATTGATCCCGTATATGCGGAGCCCACTTCTTACCGTCCGGAAGCTGAGATGACCGAGTACATCGACGGTGTAACCGTGATCGAAAAGGCCGAGCCGGAGCCGAGGGTCGCGGACGAGGAAGTGGTTGCAGACGAAGCAGTGGTCGCAGACGACACGGCTGTCACGGAAGATGCGGCTGTCACGGAAGATGCAGCTGTTACAGAAGATGCGGCTGACACTGGGGACACTGCGGTGGACGAAACGATTGATACGGAACCGAAAGCCAATACGGAAGAGTCCTGATATTCCACCGGACCCGCAACGGCCGGGGACAGGCGATTTATTGCATCCATGACCAGCACACGGCCGTCCGAAAGGGCGGCCGTGTTCCGGTCTTCTATACGGAGAACGGGGTTTTGGATATAATCGAGGACACAATCGATCCGGCCGCACACCGGTGCCGGCCATCATAGGAGGGAATGCTCATGTTCACATCCAGTCTGGCGCGCCTCGCCGCCCGCAAGGGGTGGAAAAGGGAAGAGTCCTATCTGTATCGTGGCGATTGGAACGGATGTCCGGTGTCTTTGATCGACGGGGAGGGCTTTGTGGAAGTTGTGATATCGTTTCCCGGCCTGGATACAGAGGCTCCCGCCTGGGAAGCGCTCTCCAAACTCATCGACGGCTATTCCGGCCTCAAGATCGTACGGCGTACCGTGACCGATGGATTTTTGTCGGTCCGCATCCGCCGTCGGCTGCTGTCCGTCTCCGCGGACAGTCTCGACTTGTTTCTCAATATTCTCATCGAAGAAGCCAAAGATCGCGGACTGGCAGAGCAAAACCTCTGCGCGGTCTGTCACAAACCGGCGGATGAGGTTGGCACGTTGTTTGATCTGGCGTGCTACATCCACGAGGACTGCCGCCGGCAGGCTGGGGACGATCTCCCCGCTTATCCCCCTTATCTCATGTATGAACACACGGGGAAAGATCCCTTCCGTTTCCTGAAAGCCAAAAAATGAGTCGAGGGGAGAGGAAGACCGATATGTTTGAACGAGTAGACCAGCAGATCCGGGACGATTTTGACAAGATGGTGGAAGCGCTGTCCGGGCTGTTGTCCATTCCGAGCTGCAAGGGAACGGCACTGCCGGACGCTCCGTTTGGTGCCGAGACCAGACAGGCGCTGGACGAGATGCTTCGATTGGGCGGGCAAATGGGTTTCACAACGCGCGCGATCGACAATATGGCTGGGTATGTCGAATTTGGCACGGGAGAAAAGATGGTCGCCGCCTTGGGGCACCTGGATGTCGTCCCGCCGGGAGACGGCTGGACCGGAGATCCCTTTGTGCCGGTGGTCACCCGTGACCGGATTGTCGCACGCGGTGCGATCGACGACAAGGGCCCGGTCATCGCCTGCCTGTTTGCGATGAAGGCTTTGAGAGATGCCGGTTACGAGCCACCCGCGCGGATCCGGCTGATCGTCGGACTGGACGAGGAATCGGGATCCTCCTGTATGGCCCGTTATACTCGCACGGAAGAACTGCCTGCCGCGGGCTTTACGCCGGATGCCTCTTTCCCCGCCATTTACGCGGAGAAGGGGATCCTGCATCTGGCATTCCGCATGGAGGATCCGGCTGCCCTGCACCGGCCGACAGGTTCGGTCGTTTTGCGGATCCTCGGCGGCGACCGCGCTAACGTGGTTCCCTCCCGTTGTTCTCTGGATGTCACGGCCAACGGTGCTTCTGTGTTGTCTCAGATGTATGCGGGGGTACCGGCACACGGCAGTACACCGGAGCAAGGCACCAATGCGATCGCACTTGCGATGGACGATGTCGCACAGTGGTTGGCATCTCAGGATTTAAGTCACCCGTTTGTCGATTTTTTCAACCGGAAGATCGGACGTGAAACCGACGGCCTGTCCCTCGGGATCGCCTGCACGGATGAACCGTCCGGAGCCCTGACTTTCAACGCGGGCGTCATCGAAATGAGCGAAGAGCGGACGGAACTGGTGGCAGCCATCCGTTATCCGGTCACTGCGGATAGGGAAGATCTGTTGTCCAGGATGCGCGCCGCCGCTGCCCCCTATGGCATATCGGTCGCGGTTTTGTCGTCCCAACAGCCGCTGCATCTGGATCCCGCTTCTCCGACGGTCGCGACCCTGACACGGATCTATCGGGAACTGACCGGCCGTACGGAAGAGCCGATATCGATCGGCGGAGGCACCTATGCCCGCACCATGCCCAACATCGTCGCGTACGGTCCGGGTGTGGAAGGGGAGCCCGAGATGGCACACAAAGCGGACGAATACATTACGTTGGAACGGCTGGAGATCTGCGCGAGAATCTACGCCCGAGCGATGGTCGGACTGGCCGCGGCAGTGACGGGATGAGGGACAGCGTGTGAATGCCAAAAACATCATCAATCCATCCGCGGGCAGACAGTTTTTTCAACGCAACGTAGCGCGTATCATTGAAAAACTGAGCCGGGAAAAAGTGTTGCGCGAAGTCTCTACCGTGTATACGCACGGTGCGGGGGACGCGTTTGAGACGGCTTCCCGTCTCCGCCCGGGCGAAGTGGATTTTGTACTGGCGGTCGGCGGGGACGGGACGGTCAATGAGGTGATCAATGGCCTCATCCGTTCGGGTTCCCAGATTCCGCTGTCCATCTTGCCGGCCGGCACCGTCAACGATTTTGCCTACGCGATGCGATTGCCTCGGGATGTCACACCGTTTTGCGCCATGATCAAGGAGTTTCGAGTCGTTCCGATCGATGTGGGCAAAGCGGGAGACCAATACTTTCTCAATGTCGCGGCGGGGGGAATGCTGACGGATGTCGCATACAAAGTCCCGTCGGAATCCAAGACCGTGTTGGGCCGCATGGCATACTACATCGAAGGAGCGGTAAACCTGCCTTCCCAGATCTACCGGAGCATCCCGTTTCATGTGAAGGCCGAAGGGGTGGACGTCTGCCGCGATTCACTGTTGTTTACGGTGTCCAACACGACCAGTGTCGGCGGGTTCCGGAAACTGGCGCCCAAAGCGTCGACCGGAGACGGCCTTCTCGACGTGATGGTTGTCCATAAACCCGCTTTCGGCGATTTCATGCCGCTGGTGGTGCAATTGATGCTGGGAGAGCACGACCGCAATCCGATCGTGACGTATTTTCAGACAACCCGGGTGGAGATCCAGGCGGACATCGAAGACCCTGTGCAGTTGGATCTGGACGGGGAACGGGGAGGGGCTTTGCCCGTCACCATCGAGTGTGTTCCGTCTGCTATAAAGCTGATCGTGCCAAAGCCATAAAACGCGCGCTGGTACCCCCCTTTTTTAGGGGGAGCGATGCTTGCAAAGCATGGGGAACCATGCTATTCTTTTTTAGGCTCAATCAAACACCGTTGAACCGACCGGCTTCTGTGCCCTGAAGGGTGTGCCGGATCCACCGGATCGACGGGAAGAAAAACAGGAGGACAATCATGGCAGTTATCAGTATGAAACAGCTTCTCGAAGCGGGTGTCCATTTCGGACACCAGACGCGCCGGTGGAACCCGAAAATGGCGGAGTACATCTACACCGAGCGCAACGGCATCTACATCATCGATCTCCAAAAGACCGTCCGTAAAGTCGAAGAAGCGTACAACTTTGTGCGCCAGATCGCAATGAACGGCGGGACCGTTCTGTTTGTCGGCACCAAAAAGCAGGCACAGGATTCGATCCGCGAAGAAGCCGAACGCTGCGGCATGTACTTCATCAACAACCGGTGGCTGGGCGGCACGCTTACCAACTACACCACGATCCGTCGCCGCATCAACCGGCTGGAAGAACTGAACGCGATGGAAAAGGATGGACGTTTCGATGTCCTGCCTAAGAAAGAAGTCGCGAAGCTGCGCAACGAAATGGAAAAACTGGAAAAGAATCTGGGCGGAATCCGCACCATGAACGGCAAACCGTCCTGCATCTTCATCGTCGATACCAAGAAAGAACACATTGCGGTGCAGGAAGCGCGCAGACTCGGGATTCCCATCATTGCCATCGTCGATACCAACTGCGATCCAGAAGAAGCGGATTATCCGATTCCCGGCAACGATGACGCCATCCGTGCCGTCAAACTGATGGCAGGAAAACTCGCGGATGCGGTGCTGGAGGGACGTCAGGGCGAGCAGCTCGATATCGCGTCCGAGCAGCAGAACGCAGCCGACGAACAGGCGAAAATCGAAGAAGACACCACCGACGAGGTAGAGGCCGGCGCCTAAAGCCCCCCTGACCGTCGTGTGTACAGCCAATGATTGGGAGGACAATCCATGGAAATCAGTATTGAGAAAATCAAAGAGCTCCGCGAAAAAGTCGGATCCGGTATGATGGACTGCAAAAAAGCCCTGGTTGAGAACAACGGGGACATGGACAAGGCCATCGCATGGTTGCGTGAAAAAGGCATTGCATCCGCAGCCAAAAAATCTTCGCGCATTGCCGCGGAGGGGATCGTTGACTCCTATATTCATGCGAACGGCCGTATCGGCGTTTTGATCGAAGTCAACATCGAAACCGATTTTGCCGCGAAAAACGAAGAGTTCCGCGCGTTCGTCAAGGACATTTGCCTACAGGTTGCGGCGATGAATCCCCGTTGGGTCTCCAAAGAGGATGTCCCTGCCGAGGAAATCGAGAAGGAAAAAGAGATTCTGCGCAACAAAGCGCTCAACGACGGCAAACCCGAGAAAATCGTGGACCGTATCGTCGAAGGCAGCATCGCCAAGTTCTATTCCGAGAACTGTCTGCTGGAGCAATCCTTTGTCAAGGACGACTCCCTGACGATTAGCTCGATGCTGACGACTTTGATCGCCAAGATCGGCGAGAAGATCTCCATCCGCCGCTTTACTCGATACGAGATGGGGGAAGGTCTTCAGAAGAGGGAAGACGATTTCGCCGCTGAGGTTATGCAGCAAGCCGGCATGTGATCTACGGAAAGGACATCGCGAAAGCAGTGTCCTTTCTTTTTCTGTCAGAAGCATCCTACAGCCACGGAGGACGAGCAAATGCCATCACCAGTCTACAAACGGATTCTGTTGAAAGTCAGCGGTGAATCGCTGTCCGGGAGCAAAGGGTTCGGCTTGGACAACCAGTTTCTGCATGAGATCGGAACCGTTCTAAAAGAGCTGATCGATATGGGAGTGGAAGTGGCTGTCGTGGTGGGTGGAGGCAATTTCTTCCGCGGCCGCACCAGCGAAGGCATGGACCGGGTGACGGCGGACCACATGGGAATGCTGGCCACCGCAATCAACGCGTTGGCTCTGTCCGACGCCCTCGAGCAAGCCGGTGCGGTCACCCGCGTGATGTCCGCGATTGAAATGCGCCAGATGTGCGAACCCTATATCCGCAAACGCGCGATCCGCCATCTGGAAAAGGGACGCATCGTCATCTTCGCCTGCGGCACCGGCAATCCGTTCTTCTCGACGGACACCGCCGCGGCTCTTCGCGCGGCCGAAATCGAGGCGGATATCATGTTCAAGGCGACCAATGTCGACGGGGTGTACGACAAGGATCCGCACAAAAACAGCGACGCCAAGAAATTTGCGTCGGTCACCCACGACCAGGTGCTCGGACTGAAGCTGGAAGTGATGGATGCGACCGCGGCCGCCTTGTGCCGCGACAACAAGCTTTCCATCGTGGTGTTCGATATCGGAGACACCGCAAACATCCTCAGACTGGCGGTCGGCGAACAGGTCGGCACTGTCGTGAGCTGATTTTCTGTCAAGCATTTCGAAGCGGGGGATGGCGATGGCCGTCCCCCGCTTATTTGATTGCCCGGTCCGATTTCGTTATAATCCTTGTGAATCCCAATCGGAGGTGCCTTGTATGCAAATTTTGGGTCCTGAGTCCTATCAGCCGTATGAAGAGCGGATGCAAAAGACCATCCAATCTCTTCACGAGAACCTGAATGCCATCCGGGCCGGACGTGCGAATCCCCATGTGCTGGATCGGATCACGATCGAATATTATGGTGTGAAAACGCCGCTCTCCCAGGTTGCAAACATCCAGGTGCCGGAGTCGCGTATGATCAACATCACCCCGTGGGACCCAACCACACTCAAGCTGATTGAACGTGCGATTCAAGCGTCCGAGCTGGGGATCAATCCGAACAACGACGGCAAGATGATCCGCCTCATGTTTCCCGCTTTGACCGAGGATCGGCGGCGCGATCTGGTCAAGCAAGTCGCCAGGTACGGCGAAGAAGCCAAGGTTGCGATCCGCAACATCCGCAGGGACGGGATCGACAAATTCCGCGGGCTTCTCAAAAATAAGGAACTGACCGAAGACAGCATGGCTGAATTCGAGACGGAGATCCAAACCCTGACCGATTTCCATATCGCGGAGATCGAGCGGGTCATAGCGGAAAAAGACAAAGACCTGATGGAGATCTAGACAGCGTACGTTCGCAACACGCGCATGGGACATGCCGGGCAGTACGGCCCGGCATGTTTATGGGGAGCCGCATTGTATTAAGGCTCCCTAGCCATCGAAAGGAGCCGTTATGTGGTTGTTCCGGTCTCGCCGCTCCACACGGCGGACAACAGAGGACTCCTCGGAAGATGTGAAAATACCCTCCCATCTTGCGGTCTTCATGGATGGAAACGGCAGGTGGGCCGCCAAACGCGGATTGCCGCGCTCTGCAGGACATCGGGTCGGTGCGGAGAAGCTGGAGGATTTGTGCTCCTGGTGCGGTGAGTTGGGCGTCCAATATTTGACGGTCTACGCGGTTTCCACCGAAAACTGGTCCCGCCCTGAAGAGGAAGTCCATGCGTTGATGGAACTGTTTGTCGAGTTCTTCGAACGGTTTGATCCCGCCTTGGAAAGAGAAGGGATCCGTGTCCGGTTTGCAGGCGATATCGCAGCGTTGCCCGAGCGGATTCGGACCGTGGTGCGTCGGGCAGAAACCAACTCTCTCCACCGTTCCCGCATGCAACTGATCATTGCGATGAATTACGGCGGCCGGAGGGAAATCGCACAGGCTGTCCGGGACATTGCGCGGCAGGTTGCGGACGGAACGATTCTCCCGGATGAAGTGGACGAGTCAACCGTCGCCTCACACCTCTATCTTCCGGATGTACCGGATCCGGATTTGGTGATTCGTCCGAGCGGCGAGCTCCGTTTGTCCAATTTTCTCTTGTGGGAGTCCGCTTACTCCGAATTGTGGTTTGACCATGTTTTGTGGCCCGATTTTTCACGGGAGGATCTGATGCGTGCGTTCCGGTCGTTTTCCTCCCGAAAACGACGCTTTGGGAAAGTGGAGACACCATGAAAGAGCGAATATTGACCGGCATTGTCTTTTCAATCGTCATCGCCGGATTTATCGTCCCCGGTTTTTGGACCCCCGTCGTGCCCGCGCTTCTTTTTGCATCGGTACTGGTTCTGGGATCGGCGGAGATACACAAGGCGCTGGCTGCAAAACACCCTGAAACCGGTTCGCCGACAGGTTTGATGGTGGGGGCATTGGCCGGACTGGCAGTCATTCCGATTGCAATCTGGCTGGCGGCTCCATCTTTGGCCCCGGTGTCGTCGCTGGTCGCTTTGGCGGCTGCCGGATTTGTACTGGCGGTGGTGGCGGCGGCGTCCGTATTGGTCGCTGTCTTGGCTCACGGAGTCGAACGCGTAGGTTCTGCCGGCGCGGCGGCTGCCGGCATGATCTATGTCGCGTGGCCGATGTACTGTGCGGTCGCGATGCTGTTCGCCTATGACAACGCCATATTCTGGGTGATTCCGGCGTTGTTGGCACCGTGGATCACCGATGTGACGGCCTATTTTACCGGCTCCCTGATCGGACGACACAAAATCGTGCCGGCGATCAGTCCCAAAAAGACCTGGGAAGGGTGCCTGGGGGGATTGGTCGGATGTATGGCTGCGATGCCAGTTTGGTTTCTCTTTGCTTTTCCTCGCCAGCAGGACATTCCTGCCGGCAGGATCGTGTTGTTCGCGCTGCTGCTAGGCCTGGCCGCCAGCATCTGTGCGCAGGTCGGTGACTGGTTTGCCTCCGCGATCAAGCGTTGGGCCGGGATCAAAGACTTTGGCAATCTTTTTCCCGGACACGGCGGAGTACTGGACCGATTTGACAGTGTGCTGTTCACCATGCCGGTCTTTTTTGCCGCGGCCATTTTGTTTGAAGCGATTTGACAGACCGGGGATTGCGAACCCGGGTGGGGGATGACATGAATCGTACCATCGCTGTGCTGGGATCCACCGGATCCATCGGCACACAGACATTGGAGATCGCCGCGTCGCTGGGGATTCGGGTCGCGGGTCTGTCCGCTGGGCGGAACGCGTCGCTGTTGGCCGCCCAGATCGCCCGGTTCCGTCCCAGGATCGTCAGCGTCGCGGACGCGGCGGTAGCCCGGACGTTGCGTCACGCGCTGGAGGGGCTGCCCGCGGGACCGTATCGTGAGCCGCTTGAGATCTTGTGCGGCGACGAGGGCAACCGGGCCGTCGCGGAGTTGCCGGAAACCGATCTGGTGGTCGCGGCGATGGTGGGAATCGCAGGCCTTGGGCCTGTTCTGGCAGCGATCCGGGCGGGCAAGGACATCGCCCTCGCCAACAAGGAGACACTGGTGGCGGGCGGATCGATCGTCATACCGCTGAGCAGACAGCACAAGGTCCAATTGCTGCCGGTCGACAGTGAGCACTCCGCCATATGGCAATGCCTGTGGGGCAACGACGGGAAAAAGATCCGACGGCTCTTGCTGACCGCTTCCGGAGGACCGTTTCGCCACGCCTCGGCCGAAGAGCTCGAACGGGTGGATGTGGCGGCGGCTTTGGCGCATCCGACCTGGCGGATGGGCGGCAAAATCACCATTGACTCCGCGACGATGATGAACAAGGGGTTGGAGGTGATCGAGGCTTCCTGGTTGTTTGGCGTACCGGTCGATCGGGTCCAGGTCGTCGTGCATCCGCAAAGCATCGTTCATTCGATGGTCGAGTATACGGACCGGTCGGTGATCGCTCAGCTGGGGTTTCCGGATATGCGGTTGCCGATCCATATTGCTTTGACCTGGCCGGAGCGCACCGAAGGGATCTGTGACGCATTTGATCCGTTCGACCCCCGCGCCAATACATTGACGTTTGAACCCCCCGACAGCGCTCGGTTCCCCTGTTTGCGCCTGGCGTATGAGGCGGGACGAACGGGCGGCAGCATGCCCTGCGTGTTGAATTCGGCCAATGAAGAGGCTGTGGCGAGGTTTTTTGCGGGGACTGTCGGATTCACCGACATTGCCCGGATGGTGGAAGGGTGCATGGAGCGTCATGCGATAAATGGCATTGTACGGGATCCGGGGTTTGATGATATCATGGAACTCGACCATTGGGCCCGGTCCTATGTGCGGGCTTTCGGGAGGTAAGAATGGGAATATTGGCAGGGATTCTGCTACTGAGCGTCATCATGATCCTACACGAGATCGGTCACTTTGCGACCGGCCGCAAATTGGGATTTAAAGTTGAAGAGTTCTCCCTATTCATGGGTCCGCGGCTGCTGTCGCGCGAAGTGAACGGGATTCGATACAGCCTGAAACTCTTTCCGATCGGCGCTTCCTGCCGCTTTGCGGGGGAGGAAGGCGAGGAGGAGGAGGACCGGGAGGCCAAAGACCTCACTGTCAACCGCGGCGCACGCTTTTTTGATCGTCCCCGGTGGGCCCGCGCGATTGTGCTGACCGCCGGTGCCGCGATGAATTATCTGTCCGGCGTGTTGGTTTTCTTTGTGTTGTTTGTGTGGTTCGGTTTCGCGACCAACACGGTTGGTCTGATCGGTACGGGCAGTCAGGCCGAAGCCGCGGGTCTCGGCGCAGGCGACCGCATTGTGGCGGTGGATGGTGCCCGGGTGGGGACCCAATTGGACTTTGTGTCGCAGGTGATGTTCCTGCCTCCCGAGAAAACGGTCTCGCTGACCGTGGAGGGAGCCGGGACCGGCGAGCGTCGCGAGGTGGTGCTCACGCCGGTCAAGGCAAGCACATACCGACTGGGCGTGACGGTCGACCTCAGCGGCGAGCAGCCGGTCATCATGGAGGTGGATCCCGCTTCCAACAGCGGCAATCCGGTGTTGATCAAGGGCGATGTCCTCGTCTCAGTCAACGGCGTGTCGTATGAACAGACGGACGCGTTTGCGGCCGAGGTCGAGAGCAGTCAGGGGGCTGAAGTCACCGTACAGGTGGTCCGGGACGGCGTGGCTGCGGACATCCAGATGCGGCCGGTGCGGATGGAATACTACAATCCGCAGGGCATCCAATTTGAGGCGGGATCGGGCGTCGGACGATCCGCGGTGGAGGCATTCCGGTACTCCTGGTCCATCGTACGCTTCACGGTCAAAGGAATCTCCATGATGATCGCCGGACAGTTGTCCGCACGCGACAACCTGAGCGGCCCGATCGGCATCGTATCGATGATTGGCGACGTGGTGGAGACCGAACAACCCCTGGCAGACAAGGTGTACAGCCTGCTGTCCATGTTCGGGTTGATCTCGGTCAACCTCGCATTTATGAATTTGCTGCCGATCCCGCCGCTGGACGGCAACCATCTGCTGCTGACCGGCATCGAGGCCATCCGCGGCAAGCGGTTGTCGTCGCGGGTGCAGACCGCCATCAGCCTGGTGGGGTTTGCGCTGTTGATCGGACTGGCTGTGCTGGTCGTGGTCTTTGACGTCATGCGACTGACCGGGCGCTGATCGGATGGGAGAAACCATGAAAGAGCAGGACAATAAACACCGCGATACCACGCGGCTGGTGCATGTGCGGGAAGTTCCGCTCGGCGGCGGCGCTCCGGTTGCAGTGCAATCGATGAATATGACCGATACCAGGGACATCCCCGCGACGCGGGCGCAAATCGCCGCCCTGGCGGATTGTGGCTGCGAAATCGCGCGGGTTGCTATCCCGGATCTGGAAGCGGCACTCGCACTGCGCGAAATATGCCGCGACACCCCGATTCCGGTCGTCGCCGACATCCATTTCGACTACCGGCTGGCACTCGAGAGCATTCGGAACGGCGCCCATAAAATCCGCATCAACCCCGGCAACATCGGAGACAAGGACCGCGTTCGCGAAGTGGCACTCGCCGCCAAAGAACACGGCATTCCGATTCGCGTGGGTGTCAACTCGGGATCCCTCAGCCAGAAGATGCTGGATCTGCACGGAGGTGTGAACCGCCAGTCCATGGTGGAAAGCGCGCTGGAAAACATTCGGATGCTGGAAGACAATGGGTTCGAGGACATCGTCGTCTCTCTCAAAGCATCGGATCCACTTTTGATGATCGAAAGTTACCGGTTGCTCGCCGGACGGACCCGCTACCCGCTTCATCTCGGTGTCACCGAGGCCGGCACGCCGTATGAGGGCTCGATCCGATCCGCGGTCGGCATCGGAACCCTGCTGGCGGAAGGAATCGGAGATACGATCCGGGTTTCCTTAACCGGACAGCCGGAAGAGGAGGTCCGCGCGGCTTATGCAATTCTGAAGGCGCTTCGGCTCCGGGTGCGCGGTCCGGAGTTGATTTCCTGCCCCACCTGCGGACGCACGCAGGTGGATCTGATCCGCGTCGCGGCCGAAGTCGAGCAGAGGCTCAAGAGCGAGAAGCGCAACATCCGTGTCGCGGTCATGGGCTGTGCGGTCAACGGCCCCGGCGAAGCGCGCGAGGCCGATATCGGCATCGCGGGAGGGAAGGGCGAGTTTTTGCTGTTTTCCAAAGGACACATCCTGCGCAAGGTAAACGAAAAGGACGCGGTCGAGGAGCTGTTCCGTGAAATCGACCGGATGGAGGAGAACGCGCGGTGATGGTTCGGTTGGCTGATTATATGAGGAGCATCGCGCCCGGCTCGGAATCCGACCCGGGTTTTGCTTGTTATGTGTCGGAGCTCAGGGTCTGTCCCGACGCCTGTGTGGAGGTCGTGACCCTCGCGGACGAATGGTTGCCGACCCAGACTCTCATCCAACTGGAGGAGGCAGTGGAGGCCCATTACGGGGTCGCCGAGGCGATGGTCGTCCAGCGCGTTTCCGACCCGGAACCGGCAGCCGGTCCTGAAACGGCGGCACGCTTGATGCCATGGCTCCTTCGTCATCTGCATCGCTCGGATCCCTGGCTGTTTTACATCTTGAGCGGATCTCCCGCGGAAGCAGGACAGGGATGCGTAGTCATCCGACTGCCCGGAGAGTGCGTCGCCCAGGTGACCGGTTCCGCATTGACACGGCTGGAGGAACTTCTGGAACGGGGTGCAGGCTATCGATGCCCGTTTCGCGCGGCCGCGTCCGAGATGGATCTCCAAAGTCTGATCCAGAGGCAGGAAGAAGAGCCGAACCCGACTTGCTTCCATGCGGTTGCCGCACCGGATGCGGAGCCGGCGGCACGTTTTGCCGGGCCGGGGGAGCAGGATGCGTCCCCGGATCGCAGCCCGGTACTGGAAAACGCCCGATACCGATATCGAAAGAAGCTGGTACGCCAGGAAGACGGACTGGTGTTTGGACGCTTCGACAGCCAGATGGA
>JAAYKS010000426.1 GCA_012522285.1 Clostridiaceae bacterium
CCCGCACCATCACGGTGCTGGTTGTCGCCCGGCTGGATGCCGCAGTCTTGTCTGCCCCGATCCTGCAGGGGACAAACTGGAATATTGGACGGCAGGATTCCAGCGGTCCCCTGGGTGTTTCGCTGGGCACCCAACGACTGGAAGCAGCGACATCGACCGAGGGACTGGACGGAAAGTGGACGGTGTTCTCTGCTGTTATCAGCAGGAGCAAACTCGTGTTCCATATTGACAAGCAGGAGTATGCTTTGACGCTCGGTACGGCTCCCAGTGTCTCAACCGGGAGCATTTCATTGAACACGTCCGGTGTAGACATTGCCGAGGTTCTGGTCTACAACCGCGACTTGTCGAGTAGCGGAGACCTCGAGAGCCTGAAAACCTGGTTGTTTCAAAAGTACAAGCCGGAAATCACCCCCTGGAGCATCCGTCAGTTGTATCCCATCTCCGGAGCAATCGAACAGGGGGGGAGTTATTCCTTGCCAGCTACCGTGTCCGCGCGACTGGTCGATGGAACCAAAATGAATGTACCGGTGGATTGGAGTCCTTCGGCAGCCGACACATCCGCGGCAGGGACGCAGACGTATGTTGCGACTGCCCGGGAAGATGCGACCAAGACGACGATCCTGACGTTGCAGGTGATCGGGATCGAAAGTATTCCTGTTTTGACGGAAACACGCTACCAGCATCCAGGGGAGGTATTCACATTGCCGACCGAAGTGCCAGCGCTCTTTGAAGATGGGATAATACGGCAGACCGAGGTGGTATGGGACAGTCCGTCGGTGGACCTGTCGACGATCGGAGTTTTCACAATACATGGTCATTCGGCCTTGGACAATAGCATTTCCGCTGAATACACGGTGACCATTGAGAACAACCCTGTCACCGGGATTACGCTCAATCCGGCATCAATCCAAATGCAACCAGGGGAGAGCCGTACGATTGTTGCGACTGTGTTGCCTGCAGATGCTTCGGATCCGTCTATTGCGTGGTCTAGCAGCAATGAAGCAGTTGTAAGGGTTGTAAACGGAACGGTTACTGGTATGGCTCTGGGGTCTGCGCAAATAACGGTGACATCTGTCGCAAATCCATCCGTGACTGCGACATGTCTGGTAACGGTCGGTGAAAGAGCAGAATTGAGCGACGTGAGCGGCAGACAAGGCTATTATTCTTGGATGTGGATGCAGACCACTTCATTGAATATGTCGTTTGACCCACAGACATATACTTATTCAGCCACGATGGGTGCTGCGTACGACTACTATCAAATAAACATAGATCTGCCGTGGCGAACTTCCTTCACGTATTTAGAACGTCCTTCAGGATTTGAGTTTGGTGAATATGAGTACTTTGGAGCCGGTCAGCCTATCACCATACGAATCCGGGTGAGTGCTCCTGGAAAGATCCCCACCGATTACACCTTTATTATTCGCCGCCCATAAGCGGTCCTTGTGTCCTCCCTCATCATAGGAAAGCGCCCCCTGTCCGATTTGGACAGGAGGCGCTTTCTCATGGCATAACACTCGATTACTGCAGTTTCCGGTTGTCCTGTACCCGGCGGATCTTGCCCTCTGAACGGGGCAGGGATTTGGGTTCCACAAGCGTGATCTTGGCTGATACCCCGGTGGCAGAAGCGACCTCCTCCCGCAGTTTACGCTCGGTGTGTTCGATCTCCTTGATGGAGTCCGAGAAGAACCGGGGCGACATTTCGATCCGGATCTCCATAACGTCCAGGTTGTGCACCCGGTCGATGTTGATCATGTAGTGCGGTTCCACTTCGCCGAACTTGAGCAGCACGGTTACGATCTGGGTGGGGAACACGTTCACACCGCGGATGATCAGCATATCGTCCGCACGGCCGGTGACTTTTTCCATCCGGGGAGTGGTACGCCCGCAGGCGCAGGTGCCGGTCGTCAGCCGGGTTAGGTCGTGGGTGTTGTAACGCAGCAGCGGCGTCCCCTGTTTGGTTACGCTGGAGAACACCAATTCTCCGATCTCTCCGTCGGGAAGCGGCGCGCCGGTCTCCGGGTCGACCACTTCCGCGATGAAATGGTCTGCCTGGATGTGGAGCAGGTCGCCGTACTCGCAGGTGTTTGCGACACCTGGTCCGCAGATTTCGGACAGCCCGTAGATGTCATAGGCGTGCAGCCCCAGTTTTTGTTCGATCTGGGCGCGCATTTCCAGCGTCCAGGGTTCCGCTCCGAAAAATCCGGCCCGCAGTTTGAGGTCATCCAGAGTGGTGTCGTAGGTCGCGAGTTCATCCGCCAGATGCAGTGCGTAGGATGGGGTACAGCACAGGATGGTCGGACCAAAGTCTTTCAGAATCTGGATCTGGCGTCGTGTATTGCCGCCAGAAACCGGAATGGCGGTCGCTCCGATGCGCTCGATCGCATAGTGGGGGCCGAGGCCTCCGGTGAAAAATCCATACCCGTACGCGACATGTCCAACATCGTTCTTGCGCATGCCACCCATTGCCAGAGACCGACACATGCACTCGGTCCAGAGGTCGATGTCACCGTGTGTGTACCCAACGACTTTTTGTTTGCCGGTGGTACCTGAGGAGGCGTGCAATCGAACGATCTGGTCGAGTGGTACCGCGAATGTCCCGAATGGATAGTTGTCCGCGAAGTCGTACTTGTCAGTAAACGGCAGCTTATGGAGTTCGTCCATCCCTTTGATGTCGCCAGGCTCGACGCCGGCGGCTTTCATTTTGGCTGCATAATACGGAACGGATGTAACCATGCGTTCGACGCAGTCCACCAACCGCTCCCCTTGGAGCGTGCGCATCTCGTCCTGTGACATGCATTCGATTTTTTCGTTCCAGATATAGCCTTTCATACTCGATCCTCCGTGCTTCTGCCATGCTTCCCGACGTTAGAAAAGAAATTAAAAATGCCCCTCGTCCCAAATCCGGGACGAAAGGCTGTCTACCTTCCGCGGTACCACCCGCGTTCACTTCGGGTCGGCGCCTGTTGCGCTGACAAAGTGCTCTCGCTGCCGTTAACGCCGGCACCCACGTCGCCGCCTAGTGAACCCTCGGACATCGAAGGTTGTTCAGCAGAGATGCTCAGGGGCGAACTTCCGGTGGCTCCTGTCACTTCCGGGCTCTCAATCTGTGACCCGAAATCCCTGTGTGGGGTGTGCGCCGTACTTTTCCCCGTCTACGCATGTGGCTGTGATAATGAAAGGATTATCGTATCCGTGACGGAGATTGTCAAGAATACGACGTACCTTATATAAAATGAGCGCGAAACAGAAGTCGTGCCTCACATACATTTGAGCGCGAAAAAAGTATGCTAGAAAAATGAAGAAGGAAGTAGTATCCATGGCATCCCGAATCGAAGTGACA
>JAAYKS010000427.1 GCA_012522285.1 Clostridiaceae bacterium
AGCCGACGGCTGCGCAAGATGCTCACCCAGTGCGTAATCACGGCAATGCGAGCCGCCGCTTTCGGCAGAGCGCAGAAATTTCATTTCCACTTTTTTCCCAAAGACGGTCATGCCAATCTCTCCCTTCGGCGGCCAGCGCCGCCCGTAGTCCGGTTCTCATAACCGGATCTGAACATTCCATAGACGCAGAGACCGATGAAAAGGTTCCACGCATATAAAAATTCGTGCCAGCCGGAGAGACTTTCGCATGTGACGGGATGCGCATGCGGCATTTGTGCTATTCTCTTTCCCTCGAAAGCCGCTTCTATTTGCGCAATGGATAAAAAAGCATACGAATCCCTTTTGATTTACGTTATAGTGTATACAGTGAACCACATGAACTGGCGTCGGCATACGGCCCACTGCCTGGAAAGGAGCGCATGTATGAACTGCGAATTGGCCGGAGGACTGTCTGACGCTGTCTATGAACTCACACGGATCAACATGAACCGTCGTCTCAATTCCCCCTTCAAAGCCAGCGAAGTCGGCGCCATGCTCTATATCGCCGAAAGAACCAAACAGGAGGATCCGGTCCAACCGTCGGACATTGCCGCGCATTTCTCCATCTCCAAAGCATGGGTGACCGCGATCATCCGTTCCCTGACAGACGGTGGCTATGTGATCGAACAGCAGGGCTCCCAGGACAGGAGAACCAAAGTGCTGACCGCATCCCCCAAAGGGATGGCGATTGTCGACGAACTGCGTGACGACTATATTGCAGACTATCTGCAGGTGGTCGGTAAGCTCGGCAAGGAGCAAGCCACCGAACTGCTGCGTCTCATCAACTGTACCATCGATGCGCTCAAAGAAACCCGCGATTCGGATTTGTCCCGCAAAAACGCTGCAGTGAAGTAACGGCAACAACAACGACCGCACGGAGGGATCAACATGGCGCAGTATTGTCGGTCTTGTGGCTCGACCCTGGAAGAGGGCGCGCAGTTCTGCCGCGTATGCGGCGCTGCACAGGAGGGGTACAGCGCTCCGACTCCTCAGCCGGTTTCCACACCTTACCAAGCACCGTACGCTGCGCCCTACGCGCAACCGGCTCCGATTCCCCAACCGGCACCTTCCTACTACGCCGCTCCCGCGCAACAGGGGGCAGCTCCGCTCGGTGTGGGGGATTACATCATCATGATGATCGTGAGCGGCATCCCGTTTGTCGGATTCATCATGCTTTTGGTGTGGGCGTTCGGGTCGCAGACCAACCCAAATAAAAAGAACTGGGCGCGAGCGATTTTGATTCTGATGCTGATCGGGATCGTCCTTTCCATCATCCTGTCCTCGACATTGATCGCGGTGTTCCGTGAGGTGTTTGAATCGATGGAGGGATACAGTTACTGACCTTAAAGTCTTGCCCCTGCGATTTTGACAATGGAGACGGGCGGTTCCCTGCGGGAACCCCCGTTTTTCGATCAAAAGAAGACTTATGTCTTTCTTCAGAATGCTTGCCTTTGATGCACACGCGTCAAAAGCAGGCGTATTTCTTTCTTCAGAATGCTTGCCTTTGATGCACGCGCGTCAAAAGCAGGCGTATGTCTTTCTTCAGAATGCTTGCCTTTGATGCACGTTACCTATTACGATACGTGCGCAGGGAGGATTCACGATGGCTTTGATGACAATCCGGCAGGTTTCCACATCATTCGATGTCTCGGCGCGCACTCTGCGCTACTACGAAGAGATCGGTCTGTTGTGGAGCATCCGGCCGGACGACTACGCGTATCGGGTCTACGATGAAGTCGCGGTGGAACGATTGCGGCAGATTCTGCTGCTGCGGCGGTTGCGCATTCCGCTCAAGCAGATCCGTGATCTCCTCACCCGGCAGGAAATCGGTCCGGTGATCGAGCTGCTGCAGCGGCGATTGTCGGACATCGAGGCAGAGGCACGCGATTTGGCCGGGCTGCGGGATATCCTTGCTGTCCTGATCCACCACCTCCGGGCGTATGCGGCTCGGCTGCGGATGCAGTCCAAGCCGGAAGACGGCGCACTCCTGGAATTGTTCCGGGCGATCGCCACGATGGATGACACGGGAGACAAAGCAAACGAGGAGGTTCCACTCATGACACCAGGAAAATTGACCGATGTCCGCATTATCACGCTGCCGCCAGCCACCGTGGCCGTGAGCCACTACATCGGGGACAATCCCGAAGGACACGCCTCCGAACCGCTCGACCGGTTTGTGACCTCGGAGCGGCTGTGGGAACAAAAACCCGATCTTCGACATTTCGGATTTAATCATCCGAATCCTTCAGAAGACAACCCGGTTTACGGATACGAGATGTGGGTGACGATTCCCGACGACCTCGAGGTGCCCGCACCGCTCGAGAAGAAGCATTTTCCAGGCGGGTTGTACGCCGCGCACAAGATCGAGTTTCCAAACTTCGGGGAATGGAACGACCTCATGGCGTGGGCCCATGCGAACCCGGACTATGAACCGGGTTTGGCGGATGACAACGGTGAGCAGATGTACGGGCTATTGGAGGAACATCTCAATTATGTCCTCCGCGTGCAGGAGGGAACAGGCGAAGACAACATGCAGCTCGATCTGTTGTTTCCCGTCAAGCGGAGAAAGTAGTCGGGTGATTGTCTCCTCGTGCCTGCCTATATCCGGCGGAATCCGCCGTTTTATTTGCCTGCCGATTTCGCAAAATAGTCCCGATAACTAGGATGATTCACCTCATATGGCAAAAATCCGGATTCCTCCAAAGCAGCGCGGCGCGCGGTCGCTTCGGGGATTGCCTTGACAATGATGCGTTCTGCCGAGAATAGACGAAAAAAGTGGTCACTTGCCAGGTGCATCAAATCGGATAGAAAACTGATCGTTTCATACGCCGGCAAAAGGTCTATACGGAAACAGCCTCCGGGCTTTCCGTAGGTCATTTTCCATTGCGGGTCGCCAAATATTTCAATGGTCCCGACGGCTTTGCCTGTAGATGGCTCCAAAACGGCAAAGCGAATATACTCACGCCGCTCATAGGAGGAGAGCCAGACGCCGATACACTCTCGCATTTCAGAGAGGGAAGAGAAACGAAAACTGCTTGTACAATTGTCATCGTTGAAGTATTTCTGCGCGTCAGGATG
>JAAYKS010000428.1 GCA_012522285.1 Clostridiaceae bacterium
ACCACCGAAGGCAATCAGGATTACTGGTCCAACCCGATTGGAACCGGTGTCACCTGCCGGGCGGCACAACCGGTGTTTGACTTGCTTGGCGCATCCGACCGCAACGCCGTCTATTACCGGGATGGCGGCCATGCGCAAAATGAAAAGGACTGGACCGCGATCGTCGATTTCTTTTTGCGGGTGACAGAATGACCGTCCTATCAAACAACATGACATGCCGGCATAAGCCGCCCACCCGCATCGGGATCCGCGCCTTGCTTTTTCTGATCGCGGCATCGTTGCTGTTGGCCGTAACCCCCGGTTGTACAAACGGGACGCCGACCGAAACCGGTCCCTATGCCGGGTACACCCGTCATACGCGCGACATCGTCGGGTTGTTCAACACCGTGATATCGATCATTGCTTGTTGTGAGACAACGGAGGATATTGAGCGCCTCGTCGATTCGGCTGCAACGAGTTTTCAGGAATTACACACCCTGTTCGACATTTATGAGCACCACGAGGGCGTTACCAGTCTGTACGATGTCAATGCTGCCGCGGGTGGCACCCCTTTGCCGGTTTCTGTAGAAATTCTGGATCTGTTATCCTTTTGTATAGACGTGTCGGAACGGATGGGCGGCAAAGTGGATATCTCTCTGGGAGCCATGCTCGCCTTGTGGTCCGATGCGAGGGAGAGCGGTCGGAACGACCCGGACCGGGCGGCACTGCCCGATCCGGCTGTGTTGCGGGAAGCCGCGCGTCACAGCGGCCTGGACAAAGTCGAAATCGATCATGACGCGGGGACGGTACGGATTTTGGATTCCGCCATGCGGCTGGATGTCGGTGCGGTCGCCAAAGGGTATGCCACCCGGATCGTCCGCGACGAGCTCGCGGCAGCCGGGTGGAACAGCTTCCTGATCAGCAACGGTTCCAGCAGCATCGTGTTGCACGGAAGACCTTTTCAGGACGGAAAGGACACATGGACGGTCGGAATCCAGAACCCATCTGCTCTGCTGCCCGGACCTGGAGAGGAAGCGGAGGGCCAGCCGGATTACCTCGCAGTCGCACACCTCAACGACCGGGCAGTCGGAAACAGCGGGGACTACCAAAATTACTACATCGTGGAGGGGGTCCCGTATAACCACTTGATCGACCCGGACACCCTGATGCCTGCCGACCGGTTCCGCGGGGTTTCCGTGTTCACCGACGACTGCGCGATGGCCGACTTGCTGTCCTCCACCTTGTTCCTGCTCCCGTATGAGGAAGGCAGGTCTCTGGTGGATTCCCTGCCAGGCACAGATGCGATCTGGATTTATCCGGAAGGCCGGGCGGTGTCGACGCCCGGTATCGCACCTCTCCTGACCGAAGTACAGTTTGTGGAGGGGCACCCCTAGGAGGTGGCGATGACACTGAAAATTCTGCCGTATGGCATCCGCTTGACGGAAGGTCGCAACAGCCGAGCTGCCGTCGATATGCGGGGAATTGCCACCTATGTGCCCCGGGTCGTTCATGTGCCTCTTTCCGATCCGGAACGCACACGACTCGTCGTATCGGAGGGTGACGAGGTGTATCTTGGCTCCCTGCTGGCCGAGCCGCTGCATCCGCATGCCGTGGGAGTGTATGCCAGCGTGTCCGGGCGCATCACAGCAATCGGCCCGCAAGAGACCCCCGAGGGGGAACTGACGTGTGTCACTGTCGAAAACAACCGCCGGAGCCGTCCCGCACCCGGATTGCCGCGCAGATTCCGGCTGGGCGGAGCAGACATAGCGCAAAGCATGGACTCCTCCGAGATCCGGACCCTGATGCGGGATTGCGGCGCAGTGAGAATGGACGGATACCCACGCCCCTTGCACCCGGATTTTGACCCTGCTACTCACAAAAGGCCGATCGAGTATGTTCTGATCGATGCTTGTGAATCGGAGCCCTATGTCTCTTGTGTCCATGCACAACTCCGGGAAAACGCCATCCAGGCGGTCTCAGCCGCCCGGCTTCTCGCACGTGCGGCAGGGCGCGCCATTCCGGTATTGTGCCTGCCGGACGACCGCCCCGCTTCCATCCAGGCGCTTCGCATCGCTGTAGAGGGAACCGATGTGCGGATCTCCATCCTGAAGAGCATCTACCCGCTGGGGGGAGAACAGACGCTGGTCCGCGCGGCACTCGGTACCGAAATCCCGGCCGGCGGCACCGCCGGCGACGTGGGAGCCCTGGTGGTGGCCGCGTCGACCGCTTTTGCGCTACACGATGCCGCCAAAGCAGGAATGCCCTTCCTTCGCCGGGTCGTCACCGTCGGCGGACGAATCGCGGATCCCGCCAACGTGTGGGTTCCCATCGGAACGCCGGTCGGTGAACTGGTCGCGTTTTGCGGCGGGATGCTGGATTTGTCCGACCGGTTGGTGGCAGGAGGCCCGATAACCGGTCGAGAGGCGGGAACCGGGGAGATGCCGGTCACGGCTTCCACTTCAGCGGTGTTGGCCTTGCCCTCCCCCGTCGAGCCCGAGACCCCCTGCATCCGCTGCGGCGCCTGTGTACGCGCCTGCCCCGAACGGTTGCTACCCTACCAGATCGACGACGCGCTCCTCCATGACCAGGCGGAGCGCCTGCGATCGCTACACCCCGAAATTTGTACTGGTTGCGGTGCCTGTTCCTATGTCTGCCCCGCCAAACGACGGCTCGCGCCCCGGATCCACGACGCGGCGGGAGGAATCCGATGAACCGGGGTTCGAGAGCCGAACTCGTCGTCCAGCCGGCCCGCTTCCCCCACATCACACGGGACTGGACCACTGCCGGCATGATGCGTGATGTATTGATTGCCCTGGTACCGGTTGTCGTCGGAGCGGTGTGGCTGCGGGGATGGAGAGCGCTCGCGATGCTGTCCGTTTCGGTTGCGATCTGTATCGCGGGCGAAGCGCTGGCCTGTATTTTGTCACGAAAACCGCTCACAATCGGTGACGGGAGTGCCGCTGTGACCGGAATCCTGATGGCTTTGACGCTCCCGACGGGTACATCGCTGCCTGCCTTGGCGGCAGGTGCTTTGTTCGCGATACTGGTCGCCAAAGCTTTCTTTGGCGGACTTGGAAAAAATCTGCTCAACCCGGCACTCGCGGGTAGGTTACTCGTTCTACTGCTCTGGCCACTCCCCCCCACGGCTCTTTCAGAGACACCCGAATGGATCACCCTGTTTTTACGTGGATCGGCGGACCCGGCTACTGCCATCGGCTCGGTTCCGGCACTCCTTGTGCTTACGGGTGCGATCTATCTGTATTTGAGCGGAGTGATCACGCTGACGGCACCGCTGGCCTTTTTTGCCACATCCGCCGGACTGACCTGGGTGTTTGGAGGGGAATCCCTGCTCATGGGCTCTCCCGTCACATTTTTGGCGGACGGCGGGGTGCTGTTGATTGGATTTTTCCTCGTGTCGGACACGGTTACGATGCCTGCCACCCGTGCGGGGCGCCTGCTGTTCGGTGCGGGGGCGGGTTTGTTGGGTGGTGCGCTGTTGCTGTGGGCGGGTACACCGTCGGGTTTGTACGAGGCTATTTTGGTTTTGAACGCCTGCTCACCGCTGATCGAGCGCGTCACCGGTCCAAGGCCCAGCGGAATCGGAAGGAGAGATTATGCGAAACCGTAGCAGACAACTCATCAATCTGATCCTCGTCGCCTTGCTCTCGGTCGGCTTGCTGGCCGGCATGGAGTCGGTCGTCTCCATGAGAGAACAAGGATTCGAGCACGAGCAGATGGTGCGGGATTTCCAGAGCTTAATCCGGGCGGACTCGTACATACCGCTCGCCGTCGATGATACATATCCGTCTCACCTCTCCATCGACTCCGTCTACCGAGCGGATGACACCGCCGGAGAGGTGCTTGGGCACCTGGTGTCGGTGCGGGTCGCCGGTTACGCGGACGACCTGCTTGTCCGGGTTGCAGTCGGTCCAGACGCGAAAACCATCGAAGGCCTACGGGTGCTGGAGCATACAGAACCGGAGACCTACGGCGGTCAGGCCGCTCTCCCCTTTTTTCACACCCGGTTCGAAGGGCGGGCGGTTCCACTCTATCTCACAGGAGAACAACCTCCTCCCGAACCGGTTCCGCGTGCATTACGGGATGGGGACTATACGGCACGGGCGGACTCGCTTGATCCGGACAATGGATATCGCTATTCCTTCCGCATGACCGTGTCTGGCGGCCGGATTCAGGACGCGATGTGGGACGGCGATGGAGGAACCGAGGAAAAATCATTGCGGCAAGCCTCAGAGGACGGCACCTATGTGATGGAAGTCGGCGAACTCCCTTGGCACGAACAGGCAATCGCACTCGAGTCGCTGCTTCTCCGCGTGCAGGATCCCGCGTTCATTGAGGTGTCGTCGGACGGTACCGTCC
>JAAYKS010000429.1 GCA_012522285.1 Clostridiaceae bacterium
CCGAGTTCATACGCATAGTAAGCGACGCGGTCGGAATGCCCGCGCGTGTATTCGTCTTTGGCGTCGACCACTTTGCGGAGCGCTTCGATCGTGTCCAGATAGCGCCGTTTGAGCAGCACGTACGTGCGGTCGAGCTCTTCGTTTTTGATGTTGACCAGGGAGTGCAAAAACGCGTTTTGGAGCGAAGAGGCCGCCTGGCTCGAGAAAATCTCCAGCAGCTTGAGCCCGTCGTCCCGGTCGCATCCCTCGACGTAGATCACCCCGATCGAATGTTTGGATTCGTCGAGCAGCGGCACCAGCACACCGATGTCCGAAAACACCTTTTCGCAGGTCGCCCGGGTACGGCCGAGATCTTCCATCAGTCGCGGGGAAAGGCTTTCCCAGAAGTGCCCGATCGATCCGTGAAACCGCCCGATTCCCTTGAAAAAGCTGCGGTTGCGGGATTCCTGGTTGCTGACGTCGTCCACGAGGATGAACGCGTCGGTCCCCTGGATGATCGGCATAATCTGGATGAGAATCTCTTCCAGGATGCTGTCGATCGGCTGGAGCTGGTAGATGCGGGGCACGGCCGTCAGGATGCTGTTGAGGCCGTCGCGGAACTTGGAGATGATCCGCATCTGGGAAATTGACTTGATGCCGGACTCGATCAGCAGCAGCAACTGGTCAAACCGGTTGCTTTTTTCGCAGTATCCCTGGATGTCGAGTTCCCGGATGGTATGCAGCGGCGGGGAGAGGTCCTTGTGCCCCGTCAGCAGCAAAATGTATAGCTCCTTGTTGAACATGCGGATGCGTTCCACGACCTGATCGCCGTGGATCGGAGTCATGAGAAAGTCCAGGATCAAAAGATCGAACTTCTCGTTGCGCACCATCTCGATCGCTTCCAGCGGATCGGTCGTGCCTTTGAAAAAATACCCCGCCCGGTTGAGCAATACGGACAGGGAATCGATGATCCCGACGTCGTCGTCGACGATGAGAATCCGAAATTCCGCAGATACCTCCCGCGCTTTTTTTCTCAAGCGGTTCTACTCTCCTCACTGTCCATCAATTTTGGACCGGGCAAACGCCACTTCGTGGTCGTCCGCGAAAAACGTTCACCTGTATCCACATTATATGAAAACAGTGGGGATCGTATAGTCCTTACGGGGGTCCACAGCGAAATGTCCGCATTCTGTAACAGGGCGCCAATAATGGCCGGCACGTTACAGAGCGACCAGCAGTCCGTGCAGATGGTCCGCCACGCGCGGCATGACCTCCCGGTACGCCTCGTTGTAAAAATCGAAAGCGAGCGCTCCGTCGAAACCGGCTGTCCGCAGCGCGAGCAAGACCGCGGTCAGATCGATGTCGCCTTCCCAGGGAACCAGATGGCGGTGCACACTTCCCATGTTCTCGATGTGGGCGTGCGCGATGCGTGTTCCCAGGCGGGAAACGCTTTCCGGGATGTCCGGGTCGAGCAGATGCGAATGACCGATGTCAAAGTTGCAGCACATGGCGGGATCCCCGCCGAGGTCGTCGACCAGGCGGAGGAAGCTTTCCGTCGTGTCGATCCGGTGACCGGGTTCGGGTTCCAGAGCGATCCGCACGCCGTGTTCGGCCGCGATGCGAAGCAGTACGCCCAGACGCGCGACCAGTTCCTTGTATCCCCCATCGCCCTCTTCGGTGCGTTGCCCGGCCGCGAGTATGAACACGTCGGTACCGAACCGAGGCGTCTGTGCGATGCCCTTCTTGATCACTTCAAACACGTCGTCGTTGCCCACGAAATCGACGTGGCAGCCGATCGCGCTGATCGCCAGTCCGTTGTCTCTCGCCAGGGCCGCCACATGTTCGGCCGCGTAGGTCTCGATGACGTCGGGCCGCACGTGGAACAGTTTGTCTTCGATGCAGAACTCGAAGCCGTCAAATCCCGCTTCGCGGAACATCGGCACGATTTCGTCCATCGAATGCCGGAGACTCATCATCTGGGGTCGCGCACAAATCAGCATTTCTCCACTCCTGTAACCGATATAATATGGGTGTCGCGGAATCTGGACCGCCCCTCCAGTATACCCGAATCCATGCCGCAGAGAGGGTGGTTCAACCAAATCTTCGGCCGGTGTGTCCGGTTCCGCACGAAACCGTCAACCACCACGGGTTCCATACTATAATCAAACCGGTCCCTGCCCGATATGACGCCACATGGGGCACAAGGCGGCGGAGACACAACCATGACGAGGTGACACCATGCTGGACAAAACCGGAATCTTACAACACGTCGCAAAAACCGACACCACTTACGATGTACTGGTCGCAGGCGCCGGCCCGGCCGGGATCGGCGCGGCATTGGCCGCGGCCTCCGCGGGGGCGCATACCGCGATACTGGAAGCGCGCGGATTTTTCGGCGGTGTCGCGGCCGTGTCGCACTGGATGCCGATGAATCGGCTTTTCCTGCGCGGCGAAAGCCGCGGCGCCATCCACAGTCTGTTTATCGACAAACTCCGCAGCCTGGGCCCTGACGCCTGCCGCGAAGGCAAGACCAGCTGGGTCGACGGAGACGGGCTGCACATCCATCCGGAATACCTGCGTCTCGCGGTGTATGAGCTGTTTGAAGAGACCGGCTGCGATTACCGCATCGCCACCCCAGTGACCGGCACACAGATGGAAGGCGGCCGGATCGTGCGCGCGGTATCCGCCGCCAAAGACGAAACCGCCTCCTTTGCCGCCAAAGTTTTAGTCGACACCACGGGGGACGGGGATCTCTCCTACCATGCCGGAGTCCCGACCGTCACCGGCCGCGAAACCGACGGCGAGCTGATGTCGGTCACCATGAGCTTTGCGCTGTGCGACGTCGACGTCGAGCGGCTGTATGCCGCGATCGACGAATACGGTAACGAAGAATTCCAGGACCTGATCCGCGCGGGCGAAGACGACGGCTACCATGTGGCCGCCTGGTACTCGTTCGACCGCTCCACGCTCCCCGGCATCGTGTCGGTCAACAACGGCGGCTGGAAACGGGCCGGACGGATCGACGCGACCCGGCCGGAGGAACTGGCCATCGCGGACCGGTCGGGAGTCCAGGTCGCGGCCGACTTCATCCGGATCGTCCACGAGCGGCAGGTTCCCGGTCTGGAGCATTGCCGGCTGCTGCGCATCGGAGCGGCTCCCGGCATCCGGGAAACCCGCCGGATCGTCGGGGAATACGTGATGACGCTTGAAGACGCGATTGCCGGCACCGAGTTCCCGGACGTGGTCGCCCGCCGGTACGGCGCGGTGGATCCGGGCGGAATGGACGAGGGAAGGGATCTGCGGACCGCGATGAAGTCCGGGCACGCTTTCCCCTACCGGTCGTTGCTGCCTCTCAAGGTCGACAACCTGCTGGTGGCCGGGCGCTGCGCTTCCTACACGCACCTCGGCCTGACCGCCGGCAAGAGCATGGGCAACATGATGGCGCTCGGACATGCGGCCGGTGTTGCGGCCGCGATGGCGGCTCTCGAAGGGGTGCGTCCCCGCGATCTTCCGGTCGCCCTCATCCAAAAAAGCCTGCGCGAGGCCGGGGTGGAACTGTGAGCAGGCTCCCCCGACCGATTCTTGCGGTCACGATGGGAGATCCGGCCGGCATCGGGCCGGAAATCGCGGTCCGCGCCATGGCGCGTCCGGGTGTGCGCCGGATGTCCCGTCCGTTGCTGTTCGGCGATCCCGCGGTCATCCGCAAGGCCGCCGCGGTCACGGGAGTGACCCTCCCGGTGGTCGCACTCGACCGGGTCGCGGACGCGACTTTTGCCGCGGACCGGATCGAGGTGGTGGACTGTGCGCGGGCTGACCTGTCCCGGCTCGAGTACGGCAAGGTGCTGCCCGAGGCCGGCCTGGCCGCCTACCACTGTGTCGAGGCGGCCATCCAGAGCGCGCTCGACGGCGAGGTGGATGCCACGGTGACCGCCCCGCTCCACAAAGAGGCACTGCAGGCGGCCGGTGTGCCCTATCCTGGCCACACCGAAATCTACGCAGCGCTCACCGGCACCCGGGACTATGCCATGATGCTCGCGGACGGGGATTTCCGGGTGATCCACGTCAGCACCCACGTCTCGCTGCGCGAAGCCTGCGATCGGGTGACGCAGGACCGGGTCTATCGGACCATCCTGCTCGCCAGGGACGCCATGCTGCGACTGGGCATCGCGTCTCCCCGGATCGGGGTCGCGGGTCTCAACCCCCATGCCGGCGAGAACGGACTGTTCGGTGACGAAGAAATCCTCCACATCGCACCGGCGATTCGCCAAGCGGTCGCGGAGGGGATCGACGCGGACGGCCCGCTCCCGCCCGACTCCGCGTTCTCCCGCGCACGAGGCGGCCGCTATGACATCATGGTCGCGATGTATCACGACCAGGGGCACATCCCGATCAAGACTGCCGGCTTCGTCATGGATCGGAAAACCGGGCGGTGGAAATCGGTGTCGGGCATCAACGTCACCCTCGGCCTCCCGATCATCCGCACCTCGGTGGACCACGGGACCGCCTTCGACCAGGCAGGAATGGGCACGGCCTCCGACCGGAGCATGGTGGAGGCCATCCGCTACGCGGTGCAGTTGAGCCGCACCGCCCCGCCCCGACCGCCCGAGCCAACGCGTCGCGCCTTGCGCACCCTGCTCGCGGATGATCTCACCGGGGCGCTGGACACCGGGATGCAGCTCGCGGAGCGGACCGGGTCGCCGGTCGCCTGCGTGTGGGATCCCGACGCCATCGACAGCGTCCCGCGCGACGGGATCCTGATCTACGACACCGAAAGCAGAAATCAAACGGGAGATCTGCCTGCGCCGTCGCTTGACAGAGCGCTTGCCGCGCTCTCGGCCGCCGGACGGCGGATCGACTATCTGAAAATCGATTCCACACTGCGCGGTCCGGTCGTACCCACACTCGGTGCGGTACTCGAATCCGGAGAACATCCCGGTGCGTTGGTGTGTCCTGCCCTGCCCGCCCAAGGCCGCACCGTCCAGGCAGGACAGGTGCTGCTCGACAACATCCCGCTCCCGGAGACCGACATCGGCCAAGATCCGCTGTCCCCTTCAGACGGCGCGCTGCTCCCGCAGTTTGTCGCCCGCTGGGGGCAGCACGCGGTCGCGTCCGGAACGGCACAGGATCTCCCGCAGGCACTCGCGCGGGGTGCGCGGATCTTTTTTGCGGACGCGAAGTCCGATGCCGATCTGCGCCGTCTTGCGGAAACGGCTGCAGAGTACGACCTGTTGCCTGTCGGATCCGCCGGACTCGCGGCCGCCTGGCCGGCCGCTGCCAAGAGCAACCCCCTCCCGACTTCTCCGCGCTTGCCGGGACCACTGGTCTTCCTCTGCGGTTCTCCCGCACAGCGTTCCCGCGACCAGGTCGCCCGGGTGCTGGAAGATCAACCCGACCTCGTCCATCTGCACCCGGCGCGCGCAGCCCTGACTGCTCCGGATGGATCCGCCGCGCGGGCGGCGATGTTGACCTCGACGCACGACGGCCTCAACCGCGCGCTGCGGGAAGGCAAGGACGTCCTGCTGGATCTGGTTCACGTTTCCAAAGACCGCATTGTCGCAGCCGAAGGTTCGCCGCAGACCGCCCGGGTCAACGCGGAACACATTTTGTCCTCGCTCCAGGCCTGGACGGAACCGCTGTCTCGAGCCGGGACGGTGGTGCTGCTGGGCGGTGACACCGCGATGGCAGCGCTCCGGTTCGCCGGCGCGGAGGCAGTGGAACTAGCGGGGGGTGCCCTACCGCAAATTCCGTACGGCAAGATTCGCGGCGGGCAGTGGGACGGCAAAACCATCGTTACCAAGGCCGGCGGGTTCGGCGACCCGGACGCGTTGCTGCGATTGATCGACCTGCGCGCGTAAGCAACCCGGCCGTCAAAGCGGC
>JAAYKS010000430.1 GCA_012522285.1 Clostridiaceae bacterium
CTGATATATGCCGGCGTCACCCCGTACGTACAGCCAGTTCCGCTTGCGTGATCCCGCGATCCTCGAGTACATCCGCAATCGTTTCACCCGGATGGATGATCCAGTCATCGGACATACCCGTCATTTTTTCAGTCATGGAAATCACACACTCCTTTCAACTCGACTTCCGTGCACACCCGAACCGAAGGATTAGTCGCTTATGCCAGAATAACAGCCATACACTCCACGTCACAAGAGTGGCGCTCAATGCTGACTGTAACCTGCTCTCAGGCGCTCCCTTTTTTTACCGCCGGGGCGATCCCGGTCGGCCGGGTAACAAACGACTCGTTCGCGACACGCTTGATCCATTTGCGGCTGTACAAGCGGAACACGCACCATACCGCCTTGATCACGTGCTCGATGCGCAGCAGTGTATAGATCCAGAACGCCGGCAGATGCCACACCAGCCCTGCGAGAGCGCCAAGAGGCACCGAGGCCACCCATAAAAAGAGGATGTCCGCGAGCATCAGGAACTTGGTGTCCCCGCCGCCGCGCAGCACTCCTTTGGTGAGAATCGAGTTGGCCGCCTGGAAAATGATGATGAAACCCACCGCGAGCATCAGCTGCTCCGCGATCGCAAAGGTTTCCGGGGTGATGTTGTACAGCCCGATGATCGTCCCGGAGAACGCCATGATCAGGCCGCCCGCGAAGATACCGACAATCACGCCGAGCGTGAGGAACGTCACGCCCTGACGCTGTGCTTTTTCCACATCGCCCTCGCCCAGGGTGTGCCCGGTGATGATCGCACTCGCGTTGGACATACCCGAAATCAGGACCGTGCTGAGCTGCTGGGTCACGGCTGTGATCGCGTTGGCGGATACAAAACCCGCTCCGATGCGCCCCATGATCATAGCCACCGCCGACTGGCCAAAGGCAAGCAGCGCGTCGCTGACCAGCACCGGGAAGGCGACGACCAGGTAGGTGCGGACCATCCCGCGGCAGGACTCGAACAGGTGGCGGATTCGGTATCCGATTCGTTGCTCGCGGAAGAAGAAGAACCCGCAGATGACAACAAACTCGACCACCCGGGCGATCATGGTGCCCAGTGCGGCGCCCGCGACACCCATCCGGGGCGCACCCAGATTCCCGAAGATAAACAGCCAGTTAAAGAAGATGTTGACGAAAAACGCCACCAGCGAGCTGATCAGCGGTAAACGCACCTGACCTGTGCTGCGCAGCACAATCGTGCAGGTGAGCGAGAAGCCGAGCAACAGATAACTCGGGATCGACCAGGCAAAGTACCGCATCCCCTCCGCGACGAGCTCGGCGTCCGGGGTATAAATCCGCATCAAAAGCTGCGGGATGAAAATCGTCACCAGCGTGAAAAATCCGCCAAACCCCAGCACTAGGCGCAGCATGATCGTCACGACTTTGCGTAGAGACGGCAGGTCCTGCATGCCCCAGAAACGCGATGTGAGCACGGAAGCCCCCATCCCGATGCCCATGCAGAAGATCTGGAAGACATGGATGAACGTGTTGGCGAGCGAAACGGAAGACAGCGCAACCTCGCCCAGCGAGCCCACCATGATGTTGTCCACCATGTTGACCCCGATGGTGATCAGGCTCTGGAGTGAAATGGGAATGGCAATTTTTACGACCGTCTTGTAAAAGTCCCGGTCGCGAACAAACAAAGGTGTCATGCAGCTCCTGTCGCTTTCTAAAAAACTGCAACAAGTATACACCCTTGGGGCAAATCAGGTGAAACTTATCCCCGGAGAGACTGACTGATCAGCGCATCCGCACGAGCTCAATCGCCTCTTTGCCCGAAAGGTACTCTACAACAATCTCCACCACCGCCGTCCGCGCGGCCTGCTCCGCGATGACCCGGTCCCGCGCCTCTGCGAGCCCCGGGGAATACTTATCTGCCAGAATTTTCAGCGCCCGCCTTTTCTCCGGTTCCGAGGAGAGGACGCGCGCCCGACCGAACGCGATCACGCTCCGAAAATACGTGGTAAATTCCTCCGGCACCACCTGGTCGCCGTCGATCACGCAGAACGAGACTTTATCCTCCCGCGCGATGGCGTCCAGTTTGTGGCCGGTCAGCGCGCCATGAAACAGGATGCGTCCGTCCTCATACGCGAAACTGAGCGGCACCGCGTACGGGTAACCGTCGTCACCCGCGACCGCCAGCACGCCGGCCGTCGCCTGCCTGAGGATCTCTTCACAGGCCGCGCGGGATAAGGTCTGGTTTTTTCTTCTCATTTCGCGAAACATAAGGATGCCCTCCTATCGGAGTTTGATTGACCGTCTGTCACGCCATCGTAGCAGAATCACAGCCGCCAGTGCCACCATCGCTTCGGTCACAGGGAAAGCCAGCCAGACACCTGTAATCCCC
>JAAYKS010000431.1 GCA_012522285.1 Clostridiaceae bacterium
CGTCTGCCGTCCAAAAATTATGACTCGTTTCCAATATCCTTTCCGGTATCCCGTCCAGTGTGACCAGCCGCTCGGACTGCAGACTAAAAACGACGCAGGAAGATTCGTAGGATCCTGCGAAGAACAGATGATCACCGGCCGGAAAACTCGATAATCCTCCCCCGTCTTTTTTAACACCGATCAGGGGCAATCGTTCCCCCTGATTGTATAACCAGGCAGTTTTTTGGAAAGCCACATCCTCCCCACCCGGCATATGACGCAATCCGTGCGGATCAATCCAAGGACCCCCTTTGGTGACGACCGCATAAAGATCCAGAGACCAAAACGACAATGGCCAGTTCATTTCCGGATAATCGATGGAAATCGCAGTATCCGGCGAGTCGATGTAACGAACGCTGCCTGGCTCAATCCATGCGATGCGACCGTTCAAGTTGGCCAACTGTCCCAGCTCCAGCCCCGTAGACAGAACGGGATGGCACGTTCCGGCAGCGATATCAATGCGATACACGACACCGTCCTTGGAATTGCTCTTGTTGTCGTCATATAGGTGTACATAGAAATAGATGGACCCGTTCACCACAAAGGCGTTTTGAATCGCATGCGGCCCCCCTGCCAAACTCTCGTGGAGCGTCTCATCCAGCGAGTAGATTACTGTTTCCCCGGTGGCCACGGTGTGGATGCCAATATTCGGATGGGTCGAAATCGTTTGCGTGGTGACACAAGCCGAAAACAACACCTGCTCTCCGTCCCAGTTGGGTGGGATGAACGTTGTGTAATGTGCCGTAATTTCCGGATTCCAGGGGCTTCGCGCGTCGACTCGGAACAACCGACGGTAGCTTTCGTCCCGCAGGTTGTAGAAACCGTACTCGTAGGTCGGCACCTCCGGATCCACCTCATACATACCGACACCGGACTCCACCCCGGTGCGGATCAACAGATTCCAGTCGTTGTCCAACCCCAGGATATAGGGTAAGTATTTGCCCTCGAGCGAGAGGTCGATATGCGTCGATCGTAGAGTCGCTCCCTCCAGAGAGGAAAGCGGAACGGAAGGCTGGTAGAAAACCAGATTCCCCTGCTGTGATTCGATCGGATAGATCACCTGATGGTACGGCACAGGGGTCGGGGTCGTCGGAGTGGTTGTCGGCGTCGTGACGGTCGTCGCGGTTGTCCCTGTTGTGACAGACGTCCCAATCGGCGTCGGAGCCAGCGATGAGGGGTCGGTTCGGACAGGCCATCCACCGGGGAGCGTGATGGCGACAACCAGCCCTACCACGATTGCCAGCAAGGCCAGGTTCGCGGCCAGCACATACCGCCTGCGCCGCGGCCGGTCTGCCTTCGCGCCGCTCCGCTCCGGCTGTGCTGCCGGCTGCGGGTGCTCCAGGCGTCCCTGGATCTCCGTCCACTGATCTGGCAAATCCAGCCGGGCCTGTTCGGCCCAGTGTTCGACTTCCGTTTGTTTCATGCGTTTTTGTTTTCCGATCATCTGTCATCCCTCCGGGAACCGTCGATGCCCGCATCCGGGCCCGACAGACAAGTCTTGAGTTTATTGATTGCGGTCCGATAGCGGTACCGCACAGTATGGTAGGGAATCTCCATCAGATGGGCGATCTCCAGATGGCTCAGTCCCGCGATGTTGCGGAGCGAGAACGCCAGCGCTTCTTCCCTCCCGAGCCGGGACAGACCGGTCATCAGATCGAGCCGGCCGTCGGTGTCCTGGTCGGTGGTCAGTGCGTCAGGTATCGGTCCATCGTCAAACGTCTCCAGCGAAATCTCCCGTCCCCTTCTGCGAAGAGTATCCATCGAGAGGTGGCGCGCGATCGAGCAAATCCAGGATTTCGCCTGCTCTTTACCCCGGTAGGACGCCGCGTTCGACCAGATCCGGAGCATCGTGTCCTGTACCGCGTCCTCTGACAGATGAACATCCCGTAGCGTCGAGTAGGAGACCGAAAAAATCATGCGACGGGTGGCGTAATACAGCGCCATCAGCGCGTCCTCATCCCCTTGGGCGACCAGATGCAACAGCGCGTCGCATTCGGCCGCAGTCTTGGAACCCAGCTTTTGATCGGTCGTTGCTTTGGTTGTCGACATGTCTTCTCCGAATCTTCCTTCTATAGCAATAGACGGCTGACACAGCTGTTTTTGACAATCAGCGGGAAAATGAAAAACCGGAATTTTACGAAAAACGAGCATGTCCTCTTATTTTATCCCTTTTTGAAACAGAGCAATTGCCTCCGCCGGGGTGCGTTGAAAACGGTGGTTGACTTTGACGCCGCGTCATCCGCTATCCTGTGTCCAGGAGGTGGCGAGTATGAATCAAGAAGAGGCTTTGACATTCCATCCGCTGAAAGAAGAGGACATCGAGCCGCTCACCCGGATCATGAAACGGGCGTTCGACGAGGACACGCGGATCCATCTGGACAGGGAAAGCGGAGGGCCTCCGGGGTATGACAACGGGGAGTTCCTGCGCAAATGGGGACTCCACCCGCACTCGACCGCTTTCCGGATCCAATCCGGGGATCGGACGGTCGGCGCGGTGATCGTGTGGATCAACCGGAAGACCGGGGTGAACCAACTGGGCAATGTCTTTGTCGATCCCGATTCACAAAACCTTGGCATGGGGATGCGGATCTGGACAGCGGTCGAGGCGATGTTCCCGGACACCCGGGTCTGGCAGACCGAAACACCGGGATTTTCCCGGCGCAACCACCACTTCTATGTCAACAAATGCG
Organism: Clostridiaceae bacterium; assembly: GCA_012522285.1. Taxonomy (GTDB): domain Bacteria; phylum Bacillota; class Clostridia; order Saccharofermentanales; family UBA5734; genus JAAYKS01. Next base: position 2,730 of record JAAYKS010000431.1, read on the forward strand.
GATTCCATGTGATCCGGATCGAAAACCCCAAGGATCCGGAGGAACGAAGTTTCATCCTCGAAAAAAGGATGTGAGGTTGACCGACGGACACTTCTACAGCTCTTCTAGTTCCAAACAAAAACCGCCGGGGTGACTGTGAAGTACACTCCGGCGGTTTCGATTCCATAGAAATTATTATTAGTTTTTCAACAGCGGCAGCATCTTGGCCGCCGCTACAGCCGCCAGCGCCATCGATTCTTCTTTCGCGCTGTGCTCCACCACATAGTCGCGCACCCCGCGTTTGCGGCAAGCCTCCAGGATGGAGGGCCAGTCGAGGTTGCCGGTACCCGCCGGAATCGTGACGCTGCGGTTGGAAAAGTCCGGCGCCGCGGAGACATCCCGCAGATGGACAACGCCGACACCGGTCGGGAGCGTCTCGATGAACCGGGCGGGGTCGATCCCCGCGATCTGCACCCAGCCGACATCCACCTCGATCGAGAACAATCCACCCGCCGCCAGATCGAGCAGACGCGCCATCATGGTCGTGCCGTCGTCCAGCCGCGCGAATTCAGCCACGTGGTTGTGATACTGCAGCCGCAGCCCGTCCGCCTGGACCTTGCGGGCATAGTAGGCCACTTTGTCGACAAACCGAGGAATGTCTGTCTCCCGGCGCGGGCGGGACGGGATCACCAGCTGGAGGCAGCCCATCTGCCGGAACCGGGAAATGACCTCTTCGTAATCGTCGTCCAGGGCAGTCATCTCGGCATGCATCGCACAGACCGTAATGCCCCGGTCCGCCAGAATGCGTCTCATCTCGGCTGGTGCGGGGGTATAATCTTCCGGCCGCAATTCCATCGAACGATATCCCATCGCGGCAATATCGGCCGCGATCACCGCGGTTTGCTCCTTGTCCGCAACTGACAGGACGTCGCGAATCGCATAGGACTGCAACCCTAAAATCCGTTCTTCACTCATGAATCGTCCTCCTCCCAATCCTGTACGAAACGCACTGACGCCGGTTCAGCACTCCCGGATCCAAACCCTCATCTCACCTACCGCCCGGTTGGCCCAGGCGTAATACGGGATAAACCGCAACGGTACCGGAACCTGAACCGGCCGCCCGTTGTTGCGGTACAAAACGCCTGCATCGTCATCCGCGCGTCGGTATCCCGTGGCTGAAATGACGGTCACGCCTTCCAGTAAGTCCGCTTCAAAGTTCGTCTCCAATGCGGCATCCACCGGGAGCGACAGATTCCACAACCGTTTCCCGTTGTCC
>JAAYKS010000067.1 GCA_012522285.1 Clostridiaceae bacterium
CCTCCAGGGTTTCCTTGTGAGATGTCGTGAAACATGTTCTGCCCGATCGGGAGGTCCCGCCACTTTCGCGGGAGTATCCGGTCAGCTGTAGAAAAAGATCATCACGATCCCGATCACCAGCGACAGAGAAAGAAGAATTGCCAGAAATGCGGCTAACCAGCGTGCTACGCGTTTGCCGCCTTTTTGTGAATATTGTGACATCGGCTATGCCATCCCCTTTCTCAACAGTGCTTCGACCGAGTCCGCGCTTGGGGGGCATCCGATGCCGCCTGCGCAGCGGCCGATACCGATCCCGCCTTCCGGTGTATGCCCCGCAAATCCTTGCCCGATCCGAATCGTCGGGAGCGCAGACAGATCCACACCTTCCCGGGCGAGTTTTTCCAGCGCGTGGGCGAGTGAAGCGGTACAGGCCGAGCAAGCCTGGTCTTCCTCGATCCGGAGGTCGGGGTGCAGTGTCCGCCAATCCGCGTGTCGGCGTCGGGTGGTGGACTGTCCCGCACGGATTTCGGCAGCCTCGAGGGGCTTCCCGTCAGGTCCGATTTCCAGCACGTCTCCCTCATCCAGAGTGGCGGAGCCGACGCCCAGCACGGCGGCCATCCCGATGTAGGGGACTTCCTCGGGTCCGATGCCCAGTAGATCGCACCCAAATACATCCAGCGCGACCGGGTCTTCCCCAATATACATCCGGTTGGTGACCTCCGGGTCGCCGCCCTCCTCAAAGCCGGGGTCCCCGCAGAGGCTGTCGACCAGCGTGAGGGCGGGCCGGAGAACCGCGGCAAGCGCCGCGATCGGGCGGTGAAGCCCCATCGTGTGGAACCGGCGTTTTTCGCTGTCCGGGAGGCATCCCTTGAGGTTCTTGAGCGCGCAGGTCATGACGGTCTGGCAGTGTCCTTTGAGCACCGGCAAATTGAGGAGAAACCCTGCCTCCAGTGCGCGTACACATACCTGGATCATGCCGACCGGGGTATCGACCGCGCGGGTTTCGTCCCCTTTGAGGTCGACCAGTCCGACCCCATACCGGCGCGCAAGCGCGGCATACCCGCAGTACTCGAACGCCCGCCGGGTGCTGTCCCCGACCCAGGCGCCTTCCATGATGGTGATGTCACGCGCAGCCACACCGGCGTCCAGCAGATACTCGATCGCGCCTGCCACAATCTCCGGATGGGTAGTGGCTCCGCCCGACGCCGGGCGGGCGACCACCAGATTGGGTTTGAGCGCAACCGGAGCACCGGACGGCACCAGCCGGGCGGCGTCCTGTGCCTCCAGCAGCGTGCGGGCCATTTTGTGACCGTCCGTCCCGTGAAGCAGCCGGATCGCTGAGTCGGCTTTCCTGGTCATGCGTTGACGACGTTGACCGGCTTTCCGGCGATGTACGCGGCGAGGTTGTCCGCGGCGATGTCCATCAGGCGGGCGCGGGAGTCCTTGGGCGCCCAGGCGATGTGGGGCGTGATGAAGATGTTCTTCGCCGTAAGGAGCGGATTGTCCGCGCGGATCGGCTCGGTGGAGACCACGTCGACGCCTGCGGCGTAGACTTTGCCCTCGTTGAGCGCGGCCGCAAGGTCCTCCTCGACGACCAGGGGGCCGCGGGAGGTGTTGATCAGGATCACGCCGTCTTTCATCTTGGCGATCGTGTCTTTGTTGACGATCC
>JAAYKS010000432.1 GCA_012522285.1 Clostridiaceae bacterium
GTCTATAACGAAGGGGACTGGATCTCCCTCGACGGCTCTACCGGCAACGTCTATGCCGGGAGCATCAAGACCGAGGAAGCCAGCTTGTCGAGCGACTTTGCCCGGGTGATGACCTGGACAGACAAGTTCCGCGTGCTGAAAGTCCGGACCAATGCCGACACCGTACGCGATGCCAAGGTGGCGGTGGAACTGGGTGCCGAGGGCATCGGCCTGTGCCGCACCGAGCACATGTTTTTTGAGCCCGACCGCATCTTCGCGTTCCGCCAGATGATCGTGGCCAAGACCGAAGCCGCCCGCCGCAAAGCACTGGACAAAATCCTGCCGATGCAGCGCAAAGATTTTGAAGAACTCTATCGGGTGCTCGAAGGGTATCCGGTCACCATCCGTCTGCTGGATCCGCCCCTGCACGAATTCCTCCCCCAGGCGGAACACGAGATTGCGGAGCTCGCGCAGGAACTGGGCATGACGGCGGAAGCACTCAAGGCCATCATCGACAACCTGCATGAACTCAACCCGATGATGGGCAACCGCGGTTGCCGTCTTGCGGTCACCTACCCGGAGATTGCCGAGATGCAGACCCGCGCCATCATCGAAGCCGCCATCCAGGTCAACCGCGAAGGGATGAAGGTCTCCCCGGAGATCATGGTTCCGCTGGTCTGCGATGTGGCGGAACTCAAGTTTGTGAAAGACATCATCGTGCGGACCGCGGACGCGATCATCGCAGACGCGGGCGTGAATCTCGAGTACAGCGTCGGCACCATGATCGAGATCCCGCGCGCCGCCCTGACCGCGGACCAGATCGCCAAGGAAGCGGACATCTTCAGCTTTGGCACCAACGACCTCACCCAGATGACCTACGGTCTGTCCCGCGACGACGCCGGCCGGATCCTCGAGCGCTACTACGATGTGCGCATCTTCGAGGCGGACCCGACCGCCCGTCTGGACCTCGAAGGGGTCGGCAAACTGATGAGGATTGCAACCGAAGGCGGCCGCGAAACCCGTCCGGACATCAAGCTCGGTATCTGCGGTGAACACGGCGGGGATCCCTCTTCGGTGCGCTTCTGCCACTCGCTGGGATTCTCCTACGTATCCTGCTCTCCTTTCCGTGTACCGATCGCCCGGTTGGCAGCCGCCCAGGCCGCAATCGAAGCGAAATAAGGCACGTACTGTTGTGCAACATCTTTGTGCTATAATGAACCTACCATCAAGCTGAAGACGGCGGACGCACTGCGATTCCGGCCGAAATCCGGACAGGAGGATTGTTCACATGGCGTTTTTCGACAAAGTAAAACAAGGTCTCGACGCGGCCAGCAAAAAGACCAGCGAAGTGATCGAGACGACCAAAATCAACTCCAGTATCCGCGGTGAGAAGGATGCGATCGAAGAGGTGTTCCGCCAGATCGGTAAGACGACGTTCGAGCAGTATGTCGCCACCGGCTCCGGCAACGAGGAGTATCTCGGATTTTTCCAGACGATCCTGGGTCATCAGGCCAAGGTCGCGGAGCTCGAGCTCAAGCTCGATGAGCTCAAAAATGTCAAAGATTGCCCCAACTGTCATGCGGAACAACCCCGTGAGGTTTTGTTCTGCAGCAAATGCGGCTATCGTTTCGAAGCCCCGCAGACACCCCCTCCTTCCGAGGAGTAACTGTCAGCCAGGCGAGAATTTGATAACTCCATTTAGCAGCCGCCTCCCATCATGGGAGGCGGCTGTTGGTTTCCTCTACCAAATGCGGTAAACTGAAACGCGAGATCCGAAGCGGTCCGCAGTTGTCCGTATAGGGATGTGGAGCACTGGGAAAGGAAAGAGGATGGAAGCAAATCGCTTTTGTGATTTTCTAGATAGCATTGGCGTTACTTTTTTTACCGGCGTTCCAGATTCGATCCTTCAATCATTCTGTCAGTGTCTACTTGACAATGAAGATCGGGCAGACCACCATCTCGCCGCTGCCAATGAAGGCAATGCCGTTGGAGCTGCCGCCGGGTTCCATCTGGCGACAGGCGACATCCCCTGCATTTATATGCAAAACAGTGGTTTGGGGAACGCGTACAATCCGTTATCGTCGCTTCTTCATACTGGAGTGTATGCGATTCCCGCTATTCTGGTCATCGGATGGCGCGGAGAGCCCGGCCTCCTCGACGAACCGCAACACATGGTGCAAGGGCGAGTCACCCTTCCGACGCTTGACCTATTGGGTATAGAACATTTTGTTCTGTCTTCCGACACGTTGCCGGAAGAGCTTCCTGGTTTGCAAGACAAGATCACAGACGTTTTTCGCCGGGGGGGGCAATTCGCGTTCGTGGTGCGAAAAGGGGCTCTCTCCCATACGGAATCCGCCCCGAAGCCGCAGCTGTATTCCATCGTTCGAGAGTCTGCCATCGACCAGATCACACGTGCCGCAGATGGCGACATCATTGTCGGAACGACAGGGAAAACATCTCGCGAGCTGTTCGAAGTCCGCGAGCAGCATGGGGAGATCCACTCCAGCGATTTCTTGACAGTTGGTTCCATGGGCCACGCATCGGGGATCGCATTGGGATTGGCAATGCATTCCAGTCGCCGGATCTGGTGTCTGGACGGAGACGGTGCCGCGCTGATGCACCTCGGCGCAATGGCTACGATCGGGCATGTCAAGCCTGACAATCTGATCCATGTCATCTTCAACAAC
>JAAYKS010000433.1 GCA_012522285.1 Clostridiaceae bacterium
CTGTCGATTGGATTGTCTTCTCTCGTGTCATTGTATCCGCTCCATCCCCTCGGGGACAAGGCCGGCCGTAACGGAAAGCTGGACGGGAGTGGCGGCGGGTCAACCTTTCCCGGCTGCCTGGTACAAGTCATAGCGGTAGATCACATGGCGGTACTCCTGATGCCCGGTCGCCACCAGGCGGTAGTTGTGGAGGAGCACGTCCGGCAACCCGTCCACCCCGGCGGCATCCCGTTCGCGCCGCACCACGACGAATCCGACCCGTTTCTCCGCGATATACCGCTCCTGTTCATCCAGAATCGTGGGATACGCTGTCCTGGGGATGTTCTGGTTTTCAAAAAAACGAACTCCGGGCACCAGCTCCGCCGCCAGGTATAACCCGTGGTCGAGGTATCCGTAATTGAGCAGGGACGGATTTTCATCCGCCTTGATGATCGTCGCAAACCGATCCTGCACCCGCCCTCCGCGTTGCAGCGTCATCGCCTCTGCGTTTGGATGGTAGAGGGCGGTCAGCGACACGGCCAGCGCAAACAGCAGCAGCCCGGCGGCGCGATATCTCCAGTTTGCAATGTGCCTGTCAGACGATGCGGTTCGGGCGCCCTTTGGCACCGACCATCGGGAAAGACAGCGCTCCGTATGCGATCGTACCGCCACGATGCCCACCACCACAAAAGGCGCGAACACGAGATAATAGTACGAATATGCGTGTCCCCCTCCATACGAGCCCAGGATCTGAAATCCAAGACACAACAACACGGCCCGGAGGATCCGCCGCGCCCCGTCCCGCTCGGGATCCGGTCCTTGTTCCACTCCGCGCATCGCTCGCCTCTGCCCGAAAGCTTTCCGCCAAACCGGCCATAATCCGACACAGAAAGCCAAAAACAAAGGCAGGTTGCGAAAACACATGTACGCATACAATCCGACTGCGACAAAAGGGCGGGTCCAAAAGGAAAAACGACTCGGGTAGTAGCGAAGGTTGACCCAAAAATAAACCTCCAACCACTCCGCCACCGCATGGTGAGCGCCAAAGTACACCAGCCACGGGAGCGTGGAAACCATCACCCCCGCCGCGAACAGCCCGGCAGCTGCCCCCTTCTCGCGCAGACTGCTGCCTCTCATGCCGAACAGCACCGACAGGATCCACCCCAGCCAGAATCCGAGGAGCGTAAATTTAGTCCACAATACACATCCCGCCAGCATGCCGGCCAACAACAAACCCCCGTATCCGGCCATCCCTTTTACGACACCCGGATCCTGTGACCGGCGCAGCCGCAAAGACAGAAGATAAATCCCGCCCGCCATGAGAGGAAGACACCACTCCTCCGCGCTGTCTCCCAGCGTAAAGGCATGCGAGTTGACCGCAAGAAATGCCACCGGAATCATTAATGCGGGTAGCAGGGCGAAACGGAGGGGGCGGCGGTCGGACCACAACACGACGATTTTCCACATCAGCACCAGATAGGTGGTCAAAGAAACCACTTCCAGCAGATAGACTCCCAGAAAGGTCCTGTCAAAGAGCAGACTCGCCAACGCATGGAGGGCATAGACAAGCGGACCTTTTTGCTCGAACAGATCACGGTACGGCACCAATCCGCGCGCCATACCGCGACCAACCGTGAAAAAGGCGTTGGCATCCACCCAGTCATTGGTGGGATACAGTGGAGAACTCCGGGTACCGATCGCAAGCAAAGAAGCGGACAACAGCAGGCAAAACCCCCACAGCCGCCAGCCGCCCGGACTCACAAACCCGGACAGTGGCCCGGAACCGACGGTTGTCCGCCGTTCTGAACAATGGAGTTCGCTGCTGGTTCCCACCTGTGTCACCCCCTGTCGGCAGGACTCCAGCCATAGGGTCCGACCAACTCCACAAATATGACCTTCATCACGGACTCGATGCGGAGCGGGCCGTCCAGTGGACGGGTCACCAGCTGCAAGTCCTGTTCCATGCGCGGACCGACCGGAGCGACCATGCGTCCCCCCGGTGCCAGCTGATCGAGCAGTGGCGGCGGGAGAGCGGCACATCCCGCCGTGACCATGATCCGGTGATACGGTGCATGCTCCGGCCAGCCGGCACTGCCGTCGCCGATCCGAAGAGAGATGTTGCCATACCCCATATTCCCGAGACGCTCGCGGGCGCGTTCTCCCAGCACGGACACCCGCTCGACCGTGTAGACATGGGACGA
>JAAYKS010000434.1 GCA_012522285.1 Clostridiaceae bacterium
GCCGGGGTTGTGCTCTTCGTTGGCGGGGAGGAGTGAGAAAAGCTGACTTCACCGCTGGACGACAGCGCGTACGCCGGTGTGTCAGCGATCTGTGTTTGGGCGCCGCAGGAGCCGCAGAATTTCACGTTTGGCGGAAGCGGTGCGCCACAAAAACGGCAATATTGGTTCATATAAAACCTCCTCCAAAACATACACATCGCTTATCGGATATAACATCGGCAAAGTTAGATGGTTGAAAGGTGGTTTTCTGACAGTGTAGCACACACCAAACATGGGTTGTCACTGTCGCCTTTGCGCCTGGATCCCCGCGGAAGAGACAGCCATAATGAGGAGCGATGTACGCTGTCGCTGTATGTCATCATTTTTAAGCATGCGGCACACGGTGGAAAAATCATTGAAGTGTTGAACATGCTGGAGGAGACACCTGCCTGGAAGGAATTGGACGCGCTGGTCCGGGCAGTATTTGGGGAACCGGAAAGCCGATAGGAGGATCTGTCTCTCTCACCAACTTTTGGCATATACTGAAACTACAGACGGGTAGCCCTGTCGGGACGTTAGTGGTGCAGTCGCAAGATTCCGCAAAAGACGGAGGGAGGACACCGCATGAACCGCCATCTGTATCTGACCTTGATTCCGGAAGCCTTGATCGCCTCGATGCTCACCCCGGAAGAATTCGCCTCGTATTATGCAATAGGGGAGCACGACAAGCCGAACGGTCAGGTGATTTTCATCGAGATCGATCCTTCGTTCAGAAGTTCAGCGTTCCAGATCGAAAAAGCGCTGGTTCGCTGCGTTCCGACACCGGACGGGTTGCCGAAAAAATCGGTATATGTCTCCATTTACCGGGTGCTGGAACACATTCCGATCTCCGCGATGGGCGATATGTATTATGTCACCCGGGATGGGCGGACGTTGAAGACCTCAAAATCCCCGGCGGCCGACAACGAGTCCGGTTTGCATTTTTACAGTGAACTCGCACCGACCCGACCTGCGGTGGTCAGCCCCTTGGGGCCACTGGATTTTCTTGATCTGATGCTGGGCAACAGAGCGCATTTTCCCGGTATGCCCGCGATTGCATTTGTCGAACTAGCGCTGGGGGCGCTGGCGACAGATCCGGAAAACGGCGATATCGATGTGCTGCCTTACGAGAACATCGTCCACTTGCGGAGATGCCTCCAGGAGGCCATCACAAAAACGGTCTCCTCCAAGCTTTTCGATCTGGGCGGGCTGGAGTCGTTTCCCTACCGCGTCGTGAAAAACGGGGTCTTTGTGGGGAACCGGACGGAGGGATTGTCGATCTACCGCATGCCGCCCCAGGACGTGCTCCAGTCAATGCATCGGGCCTGGTGGCGTTCCGCCAATACCTGAAAAATGATGGAACCCATGGGATCAAAAGGGCCGTTGTCATCGCAGCGGCTCTTTTTGTGGATATAGAAGTTTCGGTTTCTCAAGGGACCGCCGGACTGACGACCGTTAGCAACAGCGGGAGTGTGACAAACGACGCCAGCGTCGTCCAGAGGATGCAGCGGGAGACCAACCGGGGGGCGGCGTCGAATTTCTCCGCGAGGATCACCGCGTTGACCGCCACTGGCATCGATGCGAGCACCAGCAGGACCGGAAACGAGGTCCCCTTAACGCCGAGAACAAGTAGGCAACCCCAGGCAACCAATGGGGATAAAAACATCCGCAGGGCGAGGCCCGCCCAAAAGGCAGGGACGGGACCGTGCTCCCGTGCGGTCTGGCCGACCAGGGCCATCTGGGCGCCCAGGACGACCAGGACGACCGGGGAATAGGCGGACGCGACCATCGACACGCCTTGCTCCAGCCCCAATGGAAGGGTGATCCCGAGCACCCGGAGCAAAATGGCCAAGACCGCCGCATACAATGCAGGCAGGGAAAACACCGATTTGATCGCTCCGCGGACCGAAAAGCGGGATCTTGCCGCAAAAAACACCCCGAAGGTATGAACGATGATCATTTGCAGGATGACATAGACCGAAGCCTTGTCCAACCCGGCCTGTCCAAAGGCGAGCAACACCAGCGGGAGACCGTAATTGACGGAATTGGTAAGTGTAGCGA
>JAAYKS010000435.1 GCA_012522285.1 Clostridiaceae bacterium
CGCGAACACCGTTCGTATGGGTTCATGACGCTGGAGGCACTCGAAATGCTTGTTCGCAAAGCGCTAGTTTTCGCGGACGGGAGCTGCACGTTCGCGTTCCAGGGAGGCGAACCCACGCTGGCAGGACTGGATTTCTACCGGGCACTCATTGGATTCGTGGAGCGTCACAACACCAAAAAATTGTCCGTCCACTATGCGAACCAGACCAACGGCATCGTGGTCGACGCGGAGTGGGCGCGGTTTTTGCACGACAACCATTTTTTGGTAGGGCTCTCTCTGGACGGTCCCAAAGACATCCACGACGCACAGCGGGTGGACGCGTCCGGCACCGGATCTTGGCGGCGCGTCCTGGAGTCCGCACGTCACATGGAGTCCGCGGGGGTGGAATACAACATCCTGACGGTGGTCACGAATCAGGTGGCACGCCATGTGCGTCAAGTCTATGCTTTTATGAAAAGGAACGGATTCCGCTACTTGCAGTTCATTCCCTGTCTCGATCCGCTGGATGCTGCCGGCGATTCCGACACCGCGTTGACGCCGGAGCGGTACGCCTATTTCCTCAAAGAACTGTTCGACCTATGGTACGCTGACCTTCAGCGCGCGGATCTAGTGCGTGGAGAAATGGTCAGCATCCGGGATTTTGAGAACTGGGTGGGGATGTGCGCGGGCCGCCGTCCGGAATCTTGCGGTATGTCCGGAACCTGCAGTTGCCAGTTTGTGGTGGAAGCGGACGGGAGCGTGTTTCCGTGCGACTTTTATGTACTCGACCGCTACCGGATGGGCAGCATCGCCGAGGATGGTTTCGCGGAACTGGCCGAATCCGAGCCGGCGCGCCAGTTCATCGAGGAATCGCTGCCGGTCGACGAGGCATGCCGCGCGTGCGAATGGTACCCGATCTGCCGCGGCGGCTGCCGGCGGTATCGGGAGCCGTTTGTGGAAGGAAGACCTGGTTTGAATCGGTTCTGCACGGCGTACCAGGCGTTTTTCGCGTATACACTGCCGCGGATGCAGGAGCTGGCGCGGCGGTTCGTACGGTAGTCTGACGGTCCGGTCGCGCGACCGGCGGAAAGGGGAGCCCATGGCACACGTGTCACATCCATCATCCAACAGACCGAACATAGTGGTCATCCTGGCCGACGACATGGGGTACAGCGACATCGGATGTTACGGATCTGAAATCGAGACACCCAACCTGGACCGGCTGGCGCGCGGCGGCGTCCGATTTTCGCAAATGTATAACAATGCGCGGTGCTGTCCGACCCGCGCGTCGCTGCTGACGGGGCTCTATCCGCACCAGGCCGGTGTGGGGCACATGACGTCAGACCTCGGAATCCCGGCGTACCAGGGCTGCCTGCGCGACGACTGTGTCACGATCGCGGAAGCGCTCGGCCGGGCGGGTTACCACACCGGCATGAGCGGCAAGTGGCATGTGGGCGGCAACTACGGCATGCTCGGCCAAGACCGCTGGTCCCCGGGGGATGCGCGGCACCCCGTGCCATGGGAAAGGGGATTCGAACGTCATTTTGGTACCCTCGACGGCGCCGGAAGCTACTTCAATCCACACACCCTCTACCGGGATGGTGAGCCGGTCGACATCGGCAGCGACGAGGACTTCTATTACACCGATGCGATCAGCAGCCACGCGGTTTCTATGATCGAAGATTTTCACGCGACTGACGATCCGTTTTTCCTGTATGTGGCGTATACCGCGCCTCACTGGCCGCTGCACGCGCTGCCCGGCGACATCGAAAAGTATCGGGGACGCTACCGTTGCGGCTGGGATGCGGTCCGGGAAGCACGTCATCGTCGCCTGATAGACGAGGGATTGATCGACCCGTCCTGGGCGCTATCGCCCCGCGATGCCGGGTCCCGGCCCTGGGAAGAGGTGTCCGATCCAGCATGGGAGGACATGCGGATGGCGGTCTATGCCGCACAGGTGGACCGCATGGATCAGGGGATCGGCCGGATCCTGGACAGCCTTCGCCGTCTGGAACTCGAAGAGGACACGCTGGTACTGTTCCTGTCGGACAACGGCGGGTGCGCGGAACTGCTGGCGGAGAGCGGGTGGATCATGGACTATGTGCCGCCGACCCGGCGGGGGGAAGCGGTGGTACCGGGCAATGATCCGGGCAGGATGCCGGGCGGGGAAGACACTTACATGAGTTACGACCTGCCCTGGGCCAACGCGAGCAATGCGCCGTTTCGGCTGTTCAAGCACTGGGTGCACGAGGGCGGGATTTCGACACCGCTCATCGTCTCATGGCCGCGCGGCATGGCGGGTGGCGGGCGCTTCTTGCACACCCCCTGCCATGTGATCGACATCATGGCGACCTGCCTCGACGCCGCGGGGGCATCGTACCCCGACACGTTCAACGGACACACGATTACGCCGCTGGAGGGGGAGAGCCTGCTCGACTTGCTGCGCGGCGACCGGACCTCCCGGCTGCGTCCCATCGTACTGGAACACGAAGGCAACCGCGCGGTCCGATCCGGGGACTGGAAACTGGTATGCAAACATCCCGGAGATTGGGAATTATACGACATGACACGTGACAGGACAGAATTGCACGATCTGGCAGCCGAGA
>JAAYKS010000436.1 GCA_012522285.1 Clostridiaceae bacterium
CCGGGTCCGGATCCCATGACGCGGCGCCAGATGAGGCGCAGGGCGGGGACGCATTGTTTACGCGTCTCAAAGCGTTGCGCAGCAAGTTGGCCGCGTCGGCGGGGATCCCGGCGTATCTTGTGTTCACGGACGCGGCGCTCCGGGACATGTGCCGGAAACAGCCGACCTCGCTGGACGATTTTCTCGAAGTCTCGGGTGTCGGGAAGAGCAAGGCGGAAAAATACGGCAAAATCTTTCTAGGAGCGCTCCGCGAAGGAGGCGTCTGACTGGAGGTTGGTATGGCATACCAGGTGAAGACCAAAGCGTCGGAAGACAGCGTCGAGACATTTTTAGACCGGATCGAATCTCCCCGGAAGAGGGAAGACGCCTACCGGTTGCTCGCGTTGTTCACCGAGGCAACCGGGATGCCCGCAAAACTGTGGGGCGACAGTCTGGTCGGGTTTGGATCCTACCACTACAAATACAAAACAGGACATGAAGGGGACGCGATGATCGTGGGGTTCTCGCCCCGGAAATCAAAGATCAGCCTCTACCTGTATGCCGATTTTCCGGAGCGGGAGTCGTTGCTTGGGCAGCTGGGAAAACATACCGCAGGGGTAGGGTGCCTCTATGTGAACAAGTTCGACGACATCTGTCCGGAGGTGTTGCGGGAGCTGATCGTACGGTCGGTCGCGTACATACGGGAACTGTATCCGAACCCGTAAATCATCAATTTCATCAGAACAATACGATATTTTCGTCAAAAAATTGGAGAATCTTGCTCACAGGATGGTTCACATGATAAACTCTTTCTAGTATGTTCGTCCCTGCCCGTACGGATTGTAGAACGGCAGATCAAGATGTAGAAAGAAGCGGGTTTTCATGGCCACGACGATCAAAGAACTTGCATTGCACTGCGGTGTATCGGAAGGCACGGTCGACCGGGCACTCAACGACCGTCCCGGGATCAGCCTTTCAACCAAATCGCGGATCCTGGCGGCTGCGGACGAGCTGGGCTACAAGCCCAACCGGATCGCCCAGAGTCTGGCAACCGGCCGGACCCGCACCATCGGCATCATCAGCTTTGACCTGATCAACAATTGTTTTACGCGGCTGGTCGATGCCATCGAGGCGGAAGCCAAGAGCCGGGGATACTTTATCAATCTCATCCTGACGCACAAAGATCCCGCCTATGAGCTCGAAGGGCTGCGCTATCTTGCGGAACGCAGAGTCGACGGGATCGGGCTGCTGCCGCTCGGAAAGGATGAACAATACGCCGCATTTCTGAAGGATCTCGGCATCCCGATCGTCACAATCTTCAACCGGATCAGCGAAGATTTTATGCATGTGGGGATCGACGACCGGAAAATCATTTACGAATCGGTTCAGTTTATTGCGTCCAAGGGGTATGAACAGGTTGTCCTGGTACAGCCCCGGCTCAGCGCAATGCTGGAGCGCGGGCTCAACGCACACACCATCTGCCAGCGTAAACTCGGATACGAACAGGGATTGGCCGCCGCGGGGTTGAACCAGAGCCCGATCATCGCGGAGGGCAAGAATTATGCGAAGTCTTTTGCGGGGATCGACTTTTCCCGCCGGACGGCACTCCTGTGCATCAGCGACGCGTACGCGATGGCGGTTATGAAGCATCTGCGCGAGTCCGGTCTCTCGGTACCGGAGGACGTCGGTGTGATGGGATTCGACAGTGTAGATACCCAGCAGGTCATACATCCGCTGTTGACGACAGTTGAATACCATGTCGAAGCCATGGGCAGGCAGATCGTCGACAACCTGTGTGACATGATTGAGGGAAAACGGGCAGAGCACACCCACATCATGAGCTATAGCATTATAGAAGGCGAAACCATCTGATTCCGATCCGAATATGCATCAATATACAGCCGGCTCGGCCGGAAGAACCACCCGCTGGACGGGTGGTTTTTACACAAATTCGACCTGCAAAATAATCTAGTGAACTACTTGCCAACTCAAAACGGGTATGGTATTGTTCACTTAACGTGTGCGCACACGCCTCCGAATATTTGTGTAGTTGGTTACAAAAAAACGGATCTCATGTCAGAAACAGCAGGTACAACCAAGACTGACCCAATCTCCAGAGGAGGTACGCAATGAGGAAGTCACTGTCACGAATTGCCTTGCTAATGGTTCTGGCCCTCGCTGTCAGTTTAGTGGCCGGATGCCAGACAACTGACACCACCACCACCAAAGCCACCACAGGTACCACCGCCGGCACAACGGCAGGCACCACGGCCGGCACAACCGCGGAAGCGTCCAACCTGAACCCGCCGGGACAACTGCCGGTGGTCAAGGAAAAAGAAACGCTGCGGATGGTCATCTCACAAAGTCCGCACATCCTCAGTTACAAATACGGTGAAAACAAGCTGACCACCTATCTGCAGGACAGGACGAATGTCGAAATCGAATTCATCCTGTTCCCGGAAGCCGACGCTACAACCAAGCTGAACATCGAGCTGTCGACCGGCGGCGATCTGGGCGACGTGATCCGCATGCCCAACGCACTGAGTAAACCCGCGCTGATGACCTTTGGCAGCCAGGGCGCGATCATGGACGTGACCGAACTGCTGGATCAGTACAGCTACAACATCAAAACTGACCTCGACGCGAAGTCCGGCTCCTGGGAGGCCAACATTGCCCCGGACGGCGCGATCTACGCGTTGCCGACCGGACCAGCTCCCTGGCTGGTCACCAATGCCTATGCGATGCGTCACTGGATCCACAAAGACTTCCTGGAGAAATATGAAGCCGCGACTGGCAAGGGAATGCCCACCACGACCGACGAGTATTTCGACTACATGATCTGGTGCCGCGACAACGATCCGAACGGCAACGATCAGCAGGACGAAATGGGATGGTCCGGTTCTGAAAAGAGAACCGTGTGGTTTGCCCGTCCGACCGACTTCCTCATGCATGCGTTTACCTGGAACACGAGCAACGGGTACTACATGCGTGATGACGAGATCCACGCGAACTTTGTCGAAGACGATTATCGCGAAGGCCTCAAGTATCTGCGTAAGATGATGGAAGAGGGCCTGATGGACGCCAACTATGTCGACAACGACGAAAACGGACTCAAGACCCTGGTCGCGCTCAACGACGGCTATACGGTCGCGTCCGGTTCCTGGGGCGGCATGCACAACGCCGCCACCGACCACCGTGTCCGCAACCTGTATCAGATCATGGCGCCGCTCAAGGGCCCCGACGGGTTCCAGAACGCTTTCTACAACTATAACAACTATACCGCGAAACCCGGCCCGGTCGTCATCCCGTCCAACAGCGCGAAACCCGAGCTGGCGATGGCCTGGTTCGACAGCTGTTATGACGTAGAAGTTTCGTTCCGCCAGCGCTACGGCGAAAAGGGCGTGGACTGGGACGTCCCCGACCCGAGTGAGAAAGCCGTCGACGGCGGCCCCGGTATTTACAAGGACTACCGTGACCAATGGAACGTTCCGACCTACTCGCACTGGTTCACCTCTGGACCTTCGCTGGCCGGTACGTACTTCATGGCGACTCCGCAGCCGGAAAAGGATGAGAACGGCAACGAGATCCACGATCTGGAGAAATCCCTGTATGATGCCACAGTGCTTTACGAAAAGTATGTGAAGCCTTGCTCGGTCCCGGATTTCTACTATGACGAAGCCACTTCGGTCAAAGCCAACGAGTGGATGCAGCTGATTGAAGACAGGTCGCGTTCCGCAATCACGGAGTTCATATTCGGGATCCGGGACATCAACGACGACGCTGACTGGGACGCCTACAAGGCTGAACTCGAAGCGTCGAACCTGGGCGACTATCTTGAATTGATGCAAACAGAATACGACCGTAGCTGGGTCGGTACGATGCCGACGACCTACACTCCGTTCCCGCCTCGTACCTGATTGATCCGGCCGTTTGGACAATAGAATGACCGCCCCCCGATTCCGCTGCGGCGGGAACGGGGGGTGCATTCTATCTGCACCACATACGATCTTTGGAGGAAAGTATGACACTGCAATACAACGGATATGAGCTGATGTTCGCCGAGGGCGGCGTCGGGATCTATAAATACAGCAAAGCACTGTACTTCAACAAACGCCCGCTGCACGTAGAGGTGAAAACCGCGTGTGCGGTGACGGAATTTTACAATGGGCCGTATGCCGAGGTGGAATTCGACGATCGAAGCATCGTGGCCAGCGGGGAGCTCGCTACTCCTGCGGGGAGCGTGTTCCGGTTCGCGGACACCTATTCGGTCGAGTCTTCCGGATTTCGGGTGACCCGTACAGTCCAGGTCGTCCGGTCGGGCGGAGACCTGGGATTTGCGTCCAAAATCTCCTTTGTCATGCCCGCCTCGGACCGTGTCCGGGACTATGATTGCTTCGCGCCCGGCGTCTGGTACCAGCAGAATGAGTATGCACCGGAATACGCGCTCGGCAAGGATCTCGATTGCGAGTATTTCTGGTGTCCCGAGACCGCCTGCGCACTCCCCCTGTTTGCCGCGCAGCACATCGCAACCGGTGAAGCGGTCGCGATCTCCCGATGGGCGTCCGATGTGACAATGCGGTCGACAGAGAGCGAGACGTCGGAAAACTTTACCGACCCGACCTATACCATCGGCTCGGTCGGCATGAGCCGTCCGGAGCCGCAGACACTGAACTACACCTATTATGGATACGCGGTGCGCCGACCCTTTGAAGCGCAGATTGACGGGCTCTCGATCGACTATGTCTATCCGGGCGCCAAGGGGCAGATGCCGTCCGCCTCCCGGTATGCCGGACTGGATTTCAAGGGGAAACCCAAAACATTCCAGCGCATCAATCATCCGGTGACGGAGGGCTTTACCCAGCAGTATTCGGTGGCAGTGCATGTGGGCCGATACGACGGATACAAGCCGATGATGCGGGATGTCTGGCGCCGGACATACAACCGGATGCGGGACGATCTGTTCGCGGTGGATAACAAGAAGCATTTCCATAACTGCCTGCGTCTGCTGCGGCACTATACCAAACAGTACGGCGATTCCTGGGGGCTTCCGTTTGCCTGTCAACTGCCCGATATGGATGAGAACTGCGTTTCGTTCCAGTTTGGATTTGTGGGACAGCAGCCCGGGATCGGGTATCAGCTGCTGCGGTACGGCGCGCTGGAGAACGACCGCGAAGCGTATGAGAAAGGCCTTAACATTCTGGAGTTCTGGGTCCGTGCCGCGATGACCCCCAGCGGACTCCCGCAGATGTGTTACAACCCGGGAATGAAAGGATTCGAACCCTATCCCCACTATACCCGCATGCTTGCGGACGGGGTCGAAGCCATCCTGGACGCGTATCTGTTCATGAAAAAACAGGGCGAAGACAAGCCCGCCTGGCTGGGGTTCTGCCGGTCGGCCGCTGACTGGCTGGTCGGCATCCAGAATCCGGACGGAAGCTTCTACCGCGCGTACAACGCCGACAACTCGATCCGGATGGATTCCAAGTCCAACACCCCCAGCGTGATCCGGTTCCTGGTGGCGATGGAAGTTACAACCGGAGAACTTCGTTATCTGGAGGCGGCCCTGCGCGCGGGCGAGTGGTCGTTTGACAACTGCCACCGGACTCTCGAGTATCGGGGAGGCACCTGCGACAACCGGGACATCCAGGACAAAGAGGCCGGCATCTACGGGATCTTCGGGTTTATGTCACTCTATGACAGGACCGGTGACGGTCGCTGGCTGGAAGGCGCGATCGGGGCCGCGGACTACACCGAGACATGGACCTATGCCTGGAAATTCCCGGTGAGGACCCATTGGGCGAAGCATCCGTTCAACCAGTACTCAATCAGCGGACAGAGCATCATTACTGTGGGGGGCGGCGCGGACGTCTACATGGCGGCCTGCTCGTATGCGTATTACCGACTCTATCTCATCACAAAAGACGAGCATTATCTAGACTTTGCGGAGTTCATCGACAAAAACACGCGGCAATCCAACGACATCGACGGCAGCACGGGGTACGCGATGCCCGGACTGGGCCACGAAAGCGGGAATTTCACCACGCAAACCCTGCAGAGCCACTATCACTGGCTGCCATGGTGCACATTTGTGGAAGTCGATCCCACCTCCCGGCTGGTCGACACCTTCGGGGTGTACGAAATCGCCGACGCACAGAAATTGCCGCTGGAAGAACGGGAAAAGAAGAACCGGATCTACGATCCTCTGGCATGATGTAAGTAGAAAGATCACCAAATGGAAGGAAGGTACGAATACGCATGAGACTGACAATGGATCTGGGAGTGCGCAAGTCGACCATCGATCGACACATCTACGGTCATTTCGCGGAGCACCTCGGGAGATGCATCTACGGAGGCATCTGGGTCGGGGAAGATTCCCCCATCCCCAACACAAACGGACTGCGAAACGATGTGGTCGCGGCACTCCGCGCCATGAAAATTCCCAATCTGCGCTGGCCGGGCGGATGTTTCGCGGATACCTATCACTGGCTGGACGGCGTCGGCCCCCGCGAGAAGCGCCCGAGCATGGTCAACACCCATTGGGGCGGTGTGACGGAAAACAACCATTTTGGAACGCACGAGTTTTTGGAACTGTGTGAACGCATCGGAGCGGAGCCGTATATCTGCGGCAATCTGGGGAGCGGCACCGTCCAGGAAATGAAGGACTGGGTGGACTACATCACCTTCGCCGGTCGTTCTCCGATGGCCGACCTCCGAAAAGCCAACGGACGCGAAGAACCCTGGAGCCTGACTTACTTTGGTGTGGGCAACGAGAACTGGGGTTGCGGCGGGAGCATGACCGCGGAGTTTTACACCGACCAGTACCGCCGGTACGCGACCTATGTGCGCAACGCGAACCGCGACATCTACAAGATCGCGGGCGGTGCGAACGTCGCCGACTACCACTGGACCGAAGTGCTGATGCGCGACGCCACCAGACTCATGGACGGCATGAGCATCCACTACTATACCCGGGTGGCCAAGGACTGGAACCAGAAAGGATCCGCGACGGAGTTCGACGAGGCGGAATGGTTTTCGGTGCTCGAGAACGCGTTGTACATGGACGAACTGGTGACCAAACACGGGGCGATCATGGACCGGTATGACCCCGAGAAACGTGTCGGTATGGTCGTGGACGAATGGGGAACCTGGTTCAGTGTGGAGCCGGGCACCAACCCGCGTTTCCTGTACCAGCAAAACTCCATCCGGGACGCGCTCGTCGCAGGCATCCACCTCAACATCTTCAACAACCACTCCGACCGGGTCCGGATGGCCAACCTCGCGCAGACCGTCAACGTGCTGCAGTCGGTCATTCTGACGGAAGGGGAGCGGATGGTCCTTACGCCGACTTACCACGTGTTCGACATGTTCAAGGTCCATCAGGGGGCGACCCTGCTTCCGGTTTTGATGGACGGGGGAGAGTACTGCCTGCAGGACAAATCGATTCCGCGCATTTCGGCTTCCGCTTCGGTGGATGCGGCCGGCGCGGTGCATCTCTCGCTGTGCAACCTGAGTCACGACGCCCCGGCGGAGGTGGACGCGCTGATCCGCGGCTGTACCGCCGCCCGGGTCACCGGCACTGTGCTGACGGCGGAGACGATCCAGGCGCACAACACGTTTGACGATCCGGACCATGTGCGGCCTGTCGTCTTTGAGGGCGCCCGGCTGGACGGGGAACGGCTGACAGCCACGCTCCCGCCGCGGTCGGTGACCGTACTGGAACTGGTGTGAGATCGGGGCGGACGGAATCCTCCGTCCGCCCTTCGATTCATGTGAGGTGGAGATGGACGGGACGACCATCCAGGAATGCAAAAGCTGCCGGGACACGGTGCGCATGTCGGAACAGGAACTGCGCCAGGTGTTTGGTGAAGTGCTGCACGTCCGGGAAGTGAAGCTGACGGACGGGGAGACCTACGAGGCGAGACTGGCGATGTGCCGTCAGTGCGACGCCTTACTGGACGGTACCACATGCCTCCATTGCGGGTGTGTGGTGTCGGTCAAGGCCAAACTGCGCCATGCGCGATGCCCCTATCCGTTTGATCCCCGGTGGTGAGCGGCAGGGATAAGGAGAGAGCATGAAAGCCAACATCGATATACGAGCGCACGGCGACCGGATCGACCGGCATGTGTACGGGCATTTTTCCGAACATCTCGGCCGCTGTGTTTACGGCGGATACTGGGTGGGAGAAGGTTCTTCGATCCCGAATGTCCGGGGAATCCGGTCCGACATTGTGCAGGCACTGCGGGACATCCGGGTCCCCAACATCCGCTGGCCGGGCGGATGTTTTGCGGACGACTACAACTGGATGGACGGGATCGGCCCACGGGAAAGCCGGCCGCCAATGATCAATGTGCACTGGGGCGGAGCGCCGGAAAACAACCACTTCGGCACCCATGAATTCATGGACCTGTGTGAACAGGCGGGATGCGAGCCGTACATCTGCGGCAATGTCGGGAGCGGTACGGTCCGGGAGATGCGCAACTGGGTGGAGTATCTGACAGATGCCGGATCCTCCCCGATGGCAGCGCTCCGCCGCGCCAATGGGCGGGTAGAGCCCTGGGATCTCCCGTTTTTCGGTATTGGAAATGAAAACTGGGGCTGCGGCGGCAACTTGACGGCGGAGTACTATGCCAATGAGTTCCGGCGCTATGCCACCTATGTCAGAAACTACAAAGGGATGGGAACCGCCGACTGGTGGAAAGTGCCTCCCGTCGTAAAAATCGCGGGCGGCGCGAATGTCGAACGCCCGGACTGGACCCGGACCTTGATGCGCGACATCGGTGCTTCCCGCATGGGCGGGCTGTCCGTACACTGTTATGTGAAACCGGGCGAAGAGTCCCACGGGACCGTGTTCTCGGAAGACAGTTGGTACCGTACCGCGGCCAACACCCTGGCCAAAGAGAAATTGATCCAAAACAACATCGACATCATGGACGAGTACGATCCGGACAAAAAAGTCGCGATGGCGGTGGACGAATGGGGGATCTGGGTGGACAACGAGCCCGGTTCCAACCCCGGATTTTTATACCAGCAAAATACCATGCGGTCTGCGCTATGCGCGGTCCTGATGCTGCATCTGTTCCACCGGCACG
>JAAYKS010000437.1 GCA_012522285.1 Clostridiaceae bacterium
CTCGCACAAGTAGTGGCAATCTACGAGTCGCTGGATCCGGCACAGGCTGCCTCCGTTCTGGTAGCGCTCGAGGATGAAGAAATGCTGGTAGTCATTCTTAAGAATATGTCTCAAGGACGCGTTTCCCAGATTTTGGGAAAGATGGACCCACAGGCGGCCGCCCGAATGCTGGCACTACTGGCAACGGGAACGAACAACGGACAGAGTGCGTAAGTGCTACACGCAAGAAAGGAGAACCTATGCAGTCGATTGCTGTGATTTCCCCGGCAAAAACGCATTCCGGAGATGCTGCAATGCGGGCACCTCATCCGGATCAGTCTTTTGCTCTCATCTGCCGCGAATGGACCGAACAGACGCAATCAAGCGCATCCATATCGGAGAAACATCGGTATACCGCAGGCAAAGCGAACGGATCTACTAAAAGTCGATCCGCGGTGGATGAATGCGAACGTGGGGATCATCCGGATGACGATGTTAACGAGGTGCAATCGGGAGCTGCCTTGGCAGAGAATCCTTTGATTCGCGAGTTTTCAGGAGCTGTAACCGCAGTTGCTGAATCCGGCTCAGCTGCGACAAGCCCGACGACCGCCTCTCCTGACCGGAATTTTTTGGGAGTGGAGATGCTTCTGGCAGTCGAATCGGCCAAAGGTGACATTCCGTATGCCGTTGCCGACAACGGTACGTTACAGGAAATGATCCCAAAAGCACGTGATAGGCATCTGCCGGATGCGGCAGGGGTGCTGGAAAATGAGACAGGACCTGCGAGAGGTTCTGAAAAGGCGGGACATCCTTTTTGGGTTCCGGAAGATGGTACACAAGAGGACCTGTTTTTGGGCTCCCGGCAACCCATGACAGAAGCGTTGCGTGAAGCAGGTTCGCGTGTTGTCATGGCAGGCGAGATGGGACCGGACCAGGGTAAATCTGGTTCGGATGATGCGCATCACGATCGACAGCACAAAGCTTCTCCTGATGTTGCTGCGAGAGCGGTATTTCAATCAGAAAATATACTGACGCCGGGCATGCGCCAAGCGGGTGGGTCTATGTTGATTCCGACGGTGGAGATCGACACGAGTCGTGCGGATGCCGACGTATGGCTGGTACGGCAGATGATAGACCGTATCGATTTCGCTCCGAACACAAGGGAAGGAGAATGGACTTTGCGGCTCAAACCGGATGTTTTTGGAGAACTCAACATACGGATGGAAATGATCGACAACCATCTCACAGCGCGATTTGTGACCGACAGTCATCCGACACGGGTGATGCTGCAGACTCAAATCCACATGCTCGAAGCATCCTTGCGGGAGCACGGCATCGATGTGCAGAATATCGAAGTCTCGTTTGCGCAAACAGGCGTAAGTGAATTTTCGCACGGGAGACGTCACGCTGCTGACAGACCGGTTCCGCAGAATCAGACACCTACGCTGTCCGCTTCCGCGATACCTGCTGCCAGTGTCCAGTCGTCACATCAAACGAACCATCGAGGAGTTATAGATCTGCTCACCTGAACGGAACGGAAAGGAGAATAACGATATGGATACCCCGATCGTGACCAACCAGACCCAGTACGCCGTGTCACGGCAGGCAACGGGTGCCGGACAGGACCTTGGCAAGGACGCGTTTATGCGGATTTTGGTGAGCCAATTACAGAACCAGGATCCCATGAATCCCATGGAGGATAAAGATTTCATTGCACAGATGGCACAATTCAGCATGTTGGAGCAACTGCAGACTCTCAACGCGGGACAATCGTTTGCGCAGGCATCCAGCCTGATCGGAAAGATTGTCCAGACAGCAAATCCGGATCCCGACGACGTGACGAGTTTGATTCGGGGTGTTGTGACCGGTGTTTCCATGGAAGGTGCGAATACGTTTCTTGACATAGGAGGGGTCCGCGTTCCATTTAGCGGAAACATCGCCGTGTTCGATTCGGGGCAGGAGGCCGAATTGTGATTTCTACCGAACACAGGATCGAATGAACAACAACTTCCCAAAACAGCAAAACAGGAGGATTCAGTATGCTTCGTTCCATGTACTCCGGAATCACAGGGCTCAAAAACCACCAGATCAAGATGGATGTCGTCGGCAACAACATCGCCAATGTCAACACAGTCGGGTTCAAGTCCAGCCGGGTAACATTCCAGGACATCTACAGCCAGACAATCCGGCCGGCCGCTGCACCGAATGCGGGGGCGGGTACCGGCGGTACCAATCCACAGCAGATCGGCTTGGGGGTGACACTGGGCTCGGTAGATGTGATGTATACCAACAGCGCTACGGAATACACGGGTTCTCCGCTCGACCTGAGCCTGGACGGCGACGGATTTTTCGTGGTGAACAATGGCGAGCAAAACCTGTTCACACGTGCCGGCAACTTCACCATGGACCGCGACAATCGGCTGGTCAATGCGAGCGGCATGTATGTGCTCGGTTGGTCCCTGCCTGATCCGACCGACCCTCCGACTGCGGTCGTCGTGCCGGATGTCGTACCCGATCCGCTGGAGC
>JAAYKS010000438.1 GCA_012522285.1 Clostridiaceae bacterium
GAAACGGGCATTCTGGTGTCCTGTTCCGATTACCACATTTTCAAAAAGATGAACATGACGCGCCGACAGGCGATGGACAAGTATCTCGGCGTCGTCAAAGACGCCCTCGCGCACGGGATCAAGCCGCGTTGCCATCTCGAGGACATCACGCGCGCGGACTTCTACGGATTTGTGGTTCCCTTTGCGAATGAGCTGATGAAGCTCGGCAAAGAAAGCGGAGTCGCGATCAAGGTGCGCGCCTGCGACACCCTCGGGTTTGGCGTCTCCTACCCCGGGGTCGCGCTGCCCCGGAGTGTACCCGGCATCATCTACGGGCTGCAGCACTATGCCGAAGTCCCTTCCGCTCAGTTGGAATGGCACGGGCACAACGACTTCTATAAAGTCGTCACCAATGCCGCAACCGCCTGGCTGTACGGGTGCGCGAGCGTCAACTGCTCGATGGTCGGCATCGGGGAACGCACCGGCAACTGCCCGGTCGAGGCCATGGCCATCGAGTACGCGTCACTGCGCGGTACGAATGACGGGATGGACTTTACCGCCATCACTGAAATCGCGGAGTATTTTGAAGAGGACATCGGCATCGAAATCCCACCCCGCACGCCGTTTATCGGTAGGAACTTCAACTCGACCCGCGCCGGGATCCACGCGGATGGTCTGCTGAAGGACGAAGAGATCTATAATATATTCAATACAGCACGGATCCTGAACCGGCCGGCCACCGTTGCGGTGGATTCCCATTCCGGCCTCGCCGGGATCGCGCACTGGATGAACGGTTACTTCGACTTTCACGGAGAAGAGGCCATCGACAAGAAGCACCCGATCGTCGCGAAAGTCAAGGAACGTGTGGATCTCCTGTATGTCGAGGGGCGCAACACGGTGATGGGAGACGAAGAGTTGGAATATCTCGTACGCGACGTCGACCACGATTTTTACCTGATCGCGGTGGACAAGAACCTGCGCCATCACACGGAATAGCCCGCACGCCATGTCGATCAGGCGGTCTGCGGGGATTCTGCTCCACGTTACGTCCCTGCCCGGGCCATACGGGGTGGGCACCTTTGGTACGTCCGCGATTCGGTTTGTGGAGGCACTCGCCCACGCGGGCGTCCGGTACTGGCAGGTACTGCCGCTCGGCCATCCCGAAGCCTCGGATTCCCCCTATCAATGTTTTTCTGCGTTTGCCGGCAATCCGATCCTGATCGATCCGGATGTACTCGCGGCCACCGGTCTGGTGACCTCTATGGAAGCAGAGGACTGCCGAATCGACGCCGATCCGCGGACGGCCACTTTCGGTGGTGCGGCGGACGGGCGGGCATCTCTTCTGCGCAAAGCCTGCAGCCGCATGGACGGGGAGACGCGCGCGAAGGTCGATGCGTTTGCGGCCGACCAATCCGACTGGGTACAGGATTATGCCCTGTTCATGGCAATCCGGGAACACTTTGGCGGGTTGCAGTGGTGGGTATGGCCGGACGAGGGACTCCGGCGGCACGAGGCCGGGGCCCTGGAAAGCTTTGCTGCGGAACACGCGGACGACTGCTTCTATCACCTTTTTGTGCAATATGAATTCTCCCGCCAGTGGACTGCGCTCAAAACGCGGGCAAACGGGTTGGGGGTCCTGCTGTTTGGGGACATGCCGATCTATGTCGCGCGCAACAGCGCGGACGTCTGGGGTCACACCGCCTTGTTTGAAATGGACGAACAACTCGCGCCCCTCCGGGTTGCGGGTGTGCCGCCGGATTACTTTGCCACCGATGGACAGCTGTGGGGCAATCCGCTGTACGACTGGGAGGCGGCTGCCCGCGACGGATATACCTGGTGGTTGTCCCGCATCGGGCACGACTTGAGGCAGTTCGACGCGGTCCGCATCGACCATTTTCGCGGGTTCGAGGCTTATTGGGCTGTCGACGCGGAAGAGACGACCGCACGCGACGGCACCTGGGTCGACGGCCCTGGCATGGCGTTGTTCAGCCGGGTAGCCGCCCTGTTCCGGGAAGCCCGCATCATCGCGGAGGATCTGGGGCTTTTGACCGAACGGACGCGTGCCTTTCTCGAAGAAACCGGATATCCCGGCATGCGCGTGATGCAGTTCGGATTTGACGGGAACCCCGTCAACGAGCATCTCCCGCACATGTATCCGCACAATTGTGTGGCCTACATTGGCACGCATGACAACGACACCCTGTCTGGTTGGCTTGCGCAGGAGGAGTCGGATACCGTGCGGTTGTCCGCACAGTACTGTCGTGCACCGGAGGGGCCGATGTCCCGCGTCTGTGCGGCCTGGATTCAAACCCTCTGGGCCAGTGTCGCAGACCTCGCAGTGGCAACGCCGCAGGATTTGCTTGCACTGGACGGCACCCGGCGCATGAATGTGC
>JAAYKS010000439.1 GCA_012522285.1 Clostridiaceae bacterium
CTATTGTATGCCGGATTGGGGAAAATCCTGCCGGAGGACATTCCCGGCATCCTGGCTGCGCGCGACCGCCGGCAGGCGGGGAAGACACTTCCCGCACACGGCCTGACACTGGAAGCGGTGTTTTATCCAATGAATGGACGGATCGAGACCCTCGACGGGGAATCCCTTCCGCCCACCTGGACGGAAGGGGAGGCAAAGGCCGCCCCAAAAGGAGAAGCACATGGCACCTGACAACAAATGGACCGATCGCACCAATATGACCATGCTGACCGACTTTTACGAGCTCACCATGTCCCGCGGGTACTTCGACAACGGCATGGAGAACACATACGCCTACTTCGACCTGTATTTCCGCAGTGTCCCGCAGGGCGGTGGATTTGCGATCATGGCAGGCGTCGAACAGATGGTCGACTATCTACAGTCCTTGCATTTTACTGAAGACGACCTTTCGTTCCTGGCAGGCACCGGGCAGTTCGACGAGGCTTTTCTCGATTATCTGCGGCACTTCCGGTTCGCATGCGACGTCTGGGCGATTCCGGAGGGTACCCCGATTTTCCCGGGAGAGCCGATCGTCAAAGTGCGGGGGCCCATCATCCAGGCGCAGATGATCGAAACGATGTTGCTGGTCACGATCAACCACCAGAGCTTGATCGCAACGAAAAGCGCTCGCATTGTCCGGGCGGCCAAAGGCCGAGCGGTTTTGGAATTCGGCGCACGTCGCGCCCAAGGGTACGACGCGGCGGTGCTGGGTGCTCGCGCCGCCTATATCGCCGGCGTCAACGGAACGTCCTGCACGATCTCGGGGCAGCAGTTCGGCATCCCGCTTTCGGGCACGATGGCGCACTCCTGGGTCCAGATATTCGACTCGGAATACGACGCGTTCAAAGCCTACGCGCTGGCCTACCCGGACACCACGGTTCTGCTGGTGGACACCTACAATGTGCTCAAGTCCGGTGTGCCCAACGCCATCCGGGTCGCCAAAGATGTCCTGGAGCCCATGGGGAAAAAGCTTCGCGGGATCCGGATCGACAGCGGCGACCTCACCTATCTGTCCCAGAAGGCGCGTGAGATGCTGGACGCGGCCGGGCTCGCTTATGTCCGGATCACGGCCAGCAACGCGCTGGACGAGATCATCATTCGGGACCTGATTCAGCAGGGGGCGGCCATCGACTCGTTTGGGGTAGGGGAGCGATTGATCACTTCGCGTGCCGAGCCGGTGTTCGGTGGGGTGTACAAACTGTCCGCCATCGAGCGGGATGGGGAAGTGCTGCCACGCATGAAATTGTCCGAAAACGAAGGCAAAATCACAAACCCGTGCGACAAGGAGGTCTGGCGCTTTTATGACCGCGAAACCGGCAAAGCGCTCGCAGACGTCATCACAGTCGTCGGGGAACAGATCGACGAGACACAGCCATACGAAATTTTCGACCCGCTGCACACATGGAAACGCAAGACACTGGAGAATTTTGTCGTGCGTCAGATGCTCCAGCCTGTGTTCCAGGCGGGCGTGTGCGTATACCGTCACCGACCGGTCACCGCGGTACGCACCTATTGCGAGGAACTGCTCTCAACCTTGTGGGAGTCCATCAAGCGGTTTGAAAACCCCCAAGTCTATTATGTCGACCTCTCTCAGCAGCTCTGGGACATCCGAGACCGGTTGATGCGGGAAAACCAGGACAGACTGTAACACGCGACGGTATCGACGAGCCAAATACAACAAATCGGAGGCATTGAGACATGCAAATCAAAGCGACCATCACCATGCAGAGCGGAGAAAC
>JAAYKS010000525.1 GCA_012522285.1 Clostridiaceae bacterium
ACCGGAACCGCGTGTTCGCCCAGTCTCGCTATGGGCGCGGCGGTGACGACTACCTGAATTGCCCGATGGATCGGGAGCAATACGAGTGCTTCTGGCACGCGCTTGTGGAAGCCGAGGTCGCAGAAGTAGAAGACTTCGACCGCAAGGCTGTGTTCGAAAGCTGTATGCCCATCGAAACCATGGCGGCCCGCGGGATAGACACCATCCGGTTCGGTCCCATGAAGCCGGTCGGACTGGTGGATCCCGCCACCGGCAAACAACCCCACGCCGTCGTCCAGCTCAGGCAAGACGATGTCAGTGCGTCGCTTTTCAGCCTGGTGGGGTTCCAGACCCGGTTGCGGCACCCCGAACAAAAGCGGGTTTTTTCCATGATCCCGGGGCTGGAAAACGCGAGCTTTGTCCGCTACGGTGTGATGCACCGCAACACCTACATCGCCTCTCCAGGCATTTTGTCCGACACGCTCGAGGCAAGCGGTCATCCCGGGCTGTTTTTCGCCGGCCAGATGACCGGGGCGGAAGGGTATGTGGAATCGGCGGCCACCGGCCTGGTCGCGGGTCTGTAAGCCGCACGCAAGGTGCGCCGGGAACCCCCTCTGACTTTTTCCGCCCGAACCATGACAGGAGCGCTGCTCCGATATGTGTCTGAAAAACGCAGCAGGCGGTTTCAGCCGATGAACGCGAACTACGGCATCCTCGAACCGCTCGAAGGGCGATATAAAACCAAGGAAGAACGCTATCAGGCAATGGCGGAACGGTCGCTGCGGGAAATCAAAGATACGGTCGATCTGCTGGGATGGGCGACAGGGGCGGTCGAGCGGCAGATGGATACGGATTTGGTATAATATCCTGGCATATGAATATCAGGCAGGTTCGCCTGTGTGAGATGGTTGGTGGAGGATTGGCTTTATGTCGTTATTGGGCAATCGCTATTTGAAAGAGGGCCCCGGCCTGTATCCCGAGGATATGAACAAGGGACCGGCCGCCCGCTTTTTCGGAGTTCTCGGTAGAAAATTCTGGAAAATCGTCACCCTGAATTTTATGTATGTGGTGTTCAGTTTGCCGATCCTTGCTCTCTCTTTCTTGCTCGCGCCGACCTTGATGCGGTTTCTCATCCCGGGGCTGACGCTGGACGCACTGCGGGAGTATTTTTCCCGGCCGGAATTTGTCAACAGCCTGGCCGAGGGGATCACCCCCGAGGCGTTTGCACAGACCACCCTCCTGTTCCTGTATTCGCTGTTTGCGTTGTTCCAGACCGCGATGGCGATGTTTGTCCTGGGCCCCGTTCATGCCGGCATGACATATGTGCTGCGCAACTATTCGCGGGAAGAGCACGCCTTTGTCTGGTCGGATTTTTGGGAACATGCCAAGAAGAACATCGGTCAATCCATGGTCTCCTGTCTGATTTCCATGGTCGGATCGATCGCGTTGGTGGTCAGCTTCGGATACTACCGGGCAACGATCGGCAACGATATTTTCCGCCTGTTTGTGATGGGATTTCTCCTGTTGATCTTTACCGTGTTTGCGGTCATGCACATGTACATCTATCCGATGATGGTCACGTTCAAACTGCCGATCAAGAACATCTATAAGAACGCGTTTTTGTTTTTCACACTGCGGTTGTTCCCCAATCTGGGTTTGTTTTTCCTATCCGTGTTGCTCAATCTCGTCATCCCGCTGCTGCTGATTTTTTTCCTGCAGCTGCTCGGTTTCTATCTCGTCGTGCTGTATTACCTCCTGATTGGATTCGGTCTGCAGCTTTTGTTGACCAACTTCTACGTCTATCAGCAACTCGACCGGTTTATGATCCAACGCCTGGAAGAGGACGGAGCGACTCCTCAACCGGAAACAGAAGAGACGAAGGAGATCGGAGACGGCGCAGAGTAAACGGGAGCCGGGTTCCCGGACATAGACGCAACAAAGCCCACTCACTCGCTCGAGGAGCGTCCGAAATAGTATCGTTTACGGGAATAAGGAAATTGCTGTGATGATTGATTCGAAGTTGATCATGGTAGAAGGTTTGCCCTCGACAGGCAAAACTACAAATGCCCGATTTATCCATATACAACTTGAGCGTAATCGTATAAATGCGGAGTGGATACACGAAGTGGCCATGCCGCATCCTGTGCTGTTTTTCGATGAGGTTGGTATGACATATGGTGAATATGATAGATTTATTGAATTATATCCGGAATCGGCTGACATCCTCCATCATGTAGCCGTATTTAGGAATGAAACCGTGGGCATTCATTTACCAGAAATCCAATGGAACTATAAAGATGAAATGAATGAGAATGTTTATCAAGCGCTGCTGGAATATGACGTTTGGAACTTCCCTCTCGATGTATACGTAAAATTTGCTTTGGAGAAGTGGGAGCGATTTACCGAAAAAGCATTAAGCACTTGGGATAAGGTCTTTATCATGGACAGCGCGATCTTTCAGTTCCAGATTTTCAGTTTTCTGTTTAAGAATAGACCCTATGAGGAACTGCAATACTTTATAAAACAAATTATAGAAATAATAAAACCGCTAAAACCTTGTCTTATTTATTTACACAGGGAAAACACCGAAGCGACGATTGATTATCTTGAAAATGATCGTGGTGCGTCCTATTTGGAATATATATGGAATAGGGACAAAGATCAGCCATACTATGCAGGCAAAATGCCTGGAGCGGAGAGTTTTAGACAATTCTTGCGGGATTACGCCAATATGGCAGCTAAGTTGTTCGATTCATTTCCGGCCAATAAAACATCACTAGATATTTCAGATGGAAACTGGACTTGCCGTGAGAATGAGATGCTCTCTTTTTTAGTTATCAGTCGCATGCCAAGTCCGGATGCCTTTCCGCCAAACGGCGTTTATACAAACGAAACATTGGGACTTGTAATAAGAGTTGACGGTTTGACCATCACAGACCCGACCGAGAAAACAAGAAAAATCTTTCCAAAATCACACAATGAATTTTATGTAGACTGGCTGCCAACAGTTTTGCGGTTTGAAGACAAGAAAATTGTTATTGCGGGTTCGCAGATATGCGAACGTTGGACAACAACAGGAATGATTTATGAAAAAACAGATAATATACATCCGGTCGATCGTTTGTCGGCCCCCTTCTCGACCTGATCCATCGGCTCCAGGTGCTTCATGTTCATTTAGCGATATCGCTCCAGAGCGATATCGCTATATACCGTAGTCGCGTACATACCAACATCAAGGTTGAATGAACTAACATTATTTGAGGCACTTGCAAATGGATACAAAAAAAAGAGCTAACTGATCGCGTAATAACAGTTAGCTCTTTCCATATGGTTTCTATTTGAGCCGCTAGTGCCCCTGGATGAGATCCGCCATGGAGTACCAGCCCGTCTTTTTGTCGTTCATGAATCGGGCGGCGGCCAACGCACCTTTTGCAAACATGTCGCGGGAAGAGATGCTGTGGGAGATCTTCACCACTTCATCCGGGCCGGCGAAAAGCACTTCGTGTTCTCCCACCACGTTGCCGCCGCGGATCGAATGGATGCCGATCTCGCGATC
>JAAYKS010000068.1 GCA_012522285.1 Clostridiaceae bacterium
GGACGGTGGAGAGTCCGAAGTATATGTCACGCGCGACCGGGTTGAGGATCTCCTTGCGCTTGCCATGGAAGAACGCGTTCCCGAGCCGGTTCGCGATCTGTGTTTCCTGGTTTTCCCGGATGTCCACCGCGTATACCGGACCTGCGATCGAAAACCCCGGCACAATCGTGATCGAGCGCAGGCACGCGAGACCCTCGCCCGCGAGCCGGAAAAAATCCGGATTGAACTGGTCCAGGATGTCCAGCGGGACCGGGTGGCGGCGCCAACGGACCGGGGTGGTTCCGAACTCGTCGTGAAACGCGCGCTGGTAGGAGCGTTCGCTCCCAAACCCGTATCGTTCCGAGAGGCGTCCGATCGAGTACCGCCCGCCGAGGAGATCCCCCAGCGATAACGCGATGCGCCGGCGGCGGACATACTCCATAAGCCCGGTGGAGGTGGCGCCTCGCCAGATGCGCAGTAAATGGAATTTCGAGAGGTTGACGTGGTCCGAGATCCGGTCCAGGTCCAAGGGTTCAAGGAGATGATCCTCGATGAACCCGGTTGTTTCACGCAGTACCCCGAGGAGATAGTGGTCCATGGCACCCCCGTGTGCAAGTCAGCAATTCCTGTCGCATAGAGCATTCCTCTACGTGGCATACTCTACCATACGCAATGCTTCGGGAGGGGGAAACGCACATGGAGAACCTACGCGCGATCGGCGCGGATGACGCGATGCGGCAGCGGTACCTGGAGGCGATGGAGGCGTTCCTGGACAAGGCACGCCCGGATCCCAACATCCTGGCGGTGGTGGTGGGCGGGAGTCTTGCGTACGACGTGATCTGGGAGAAAAGCGACATCGACATAACCGTCGTGGTGCGCGACCAGTTGCTGCGTAGCCGTTCGTACAGCATCGTGGAAGACGGGATCGTGCTCAACCTGTCCATGGCCACACGCAGCGAGTTCCGGCGGGACCTCGAGCGCTGTGCGTGCGGCTCGTGCGGCCAGGCGTACTACGCTAAGGGCCAGATGGTGTACACCGCGGACGAGAGCCTGGCGGAGTTCTTTGAGGAGAACCGGGTGATCGGGGAGGACGATGCCGCGCTGTCCGTGATGATGATGGCGGGCATGCTGATCTCCGACCTTGAGAAGAGCCGCAAGTGGCTGGTCGCCCGCCGGGACCCGCAGTATGCCCAGTACTTCCTGCTCCACTGCACCGAGACCGTCGCGGTGATGGAGCTCTGCCTCCGGGGTGAGCCCGCGTCCCGCGCCGCGATCCAGAAGGCGATGGTGATCGAGCCCGAACTCATGCAACGGGTGTACACCTGCCCGATGTCGCACCTCTACACCCCCGAGGAAGTCGAGGAGGCGCAGAGGGAGATGGAGGCATACCTCGAGCGGCATATCGACATAATCGCGCGCCCGGTGCTCGCGTTCCTCGCGGACGGAGAACTCAAGACCGGCACCCTGATCGAGCGGCATTTCCACGAGGAAATCCATTTCCTGATCATGGTATTTGATTGGCTGGCGGACAAAGGGGTGATCGATCGGGCAGCCCGGACCATCCGCATCACCCCCAAGGGCCGACAGGTGTTTGAGGAGATCGGCTACCTGTACGTGGGACCAAACTGAAAGGAGAGGCGACATGGCAGTACGAACCACAATCGAGATCGTCAATGCACGTCAGAACAATCTCAAGAATGTGACGGTCGAGATCCCCCGGGACCGGCTGACCGTGATCACCGGGGTATCTGGCTCGGGCAAGTCCTCGCTCGCGTTCGACGTGGTCTACGGGGAGGGGCAACGCCGGTTCCTCGATTCTATCTCGACGTTTGCCAAGAGCCGGATCAGTCAGCTGAAAAAAGCGAAAGTCGACTATGTGCGCGGGTTGTCCCCGGTCATCGCGATCGAGCAGAAAAAAGGGAACAACAACCCGCGCTCTACTGTGGGTACGGTGACCGACATCAACGACTACCTACGCCTCTTGTTTGCGACGGTAGGGACCGGCTCCTGCCCGGTGTGCGGGCACCCGCTGCGTCAGCGGACCGCCACCCAGCTCGCGGAGCGCATCGGGCAGCTCCCTGCGGGCACGGTCGTCGAGCTGCGCGCCCCGTTTTCTCGCCCGCACGGCGAGGACTACGAGTACGCATTCCATCTGCTGCGCGAGAAGGGGTTCAAGAACCTGATCGTGGACGGGGAGCCGTTCTCGCTCGCGGAGAAGCGCGAGCTGGACGAGTCGCGCGAGTACCGGATCGAGCTGCTCATCGACCGTTTTACCCTCCGGCACGACAGTTTCATCCAGCTCGCCAAGTCCATCGAGGCCGCGATGCTCACGCTGGACGAGGACATTTTTCTCAAGATCGAGATCCCGTCCGGCGCGCCTGCGGGCTTCTATGACGGGTTCGGGTGCCCCGAACACCACTACGCGCTGTTCGAGATGCAGCCGGTCCATTTTTCCTTCAACACTCCTGCGAGCGCCTGCCACACCTGCATGGGGGTGGGACTGTCGTACGTGGTGGAGCCGCGCTTCCTTGTGGTCGCGCCGGAGCGGAGCATCGCGCGCGGAGCGCTCAAGAGCACGGTTTTCAACACCTCGCCCGCGGGCATGCAGAGCTACCGGGGCGTGCAAATGTACAGCCTCTCGCAGAAGTACGGGTTTAGTCTGGACACTCCGTTCCGGGACTTGCCGCAACATATCCACGAGATCCTGTTTTTCGGAACCAAGGGCGAACCAGTCGAGATGCTTCACCCGCCATACGCGACAAAGAAGAACTGGATCACCGGCCGGACGCGTCCGTTCGTCGGGCTTGCGACCGAAATGGAGAGCTGGTACCGGCATTATATCCGGCGCACCTCGACTACCGAGACGTTCGAACCCGAGTTCATCCGGGATTGCATGATCGAGAAGGTCTGCCCGGAGTGCGGCGGGGCGCGGCTCAAGAAGCAGCGGCTCAACGTCAAGGTGGGCGGACTGGACATTGACCAGCTCAGTCGGATGCAGCTCCCGGAGCTGCTCGGGTTCCTCGAGGGGCTGCGGTTCGATGAGGACCAGAGGGAGGTGGCCGAGGCCATCGTCCGGGAGCTCGCGACGCGCCTGCGGCTGCTCATCGACATCGGTCTGCACTACATCAGCCTGGGACGGCGCAGTGACAGTATCTCGGGCGGCGAAATGCAGCGGATCAAGATGTCCACCCAGATCAGCAGCGAGCTCATGGGCATGCTGTACGTGATGGACGAGCCGAGCATCGGGCTGCACCCGCGCGACACCGTCCGGGTGATCGAGACCATGAAAAAACTCCGTGACATCGGAAACACTGTGATCGTGGTCGAACACGACATGGAGACCATCCGGAGCGCAGACCACATCATCGAGATCGGCCCCGGCCCCGGGGTGCACGGCGGACACATCGTTGCGGCCGGCACAGTCGACGACATCGCGGCTGCGTCGGACTCGGCCACCGGGCGGTATCTGTCAGGCCGGGCTTCCATCCCGGTGCCCACTCGGCGGCACATGCTCGGGGACGACTTCCTGACGATCCAGGGCGCGCGGGAGAACAACCTCAAGAACCTGGACGTCGACATCCCGCTGGGTGTGTTCCTGTGCGTGACCGGAGTGTCGGGCTCGGGCAAGAGTTCGCTGGTCAACGAGATCCTGTACAAGCAGCTCAAGATCGCCAAGACCGGTGCGCGTATCGTACCGGGCGAACACGACTTTCTGTTCGGTACAGAGCTTATCCAGAACGTCATCGCGATCGATCAGACCCCGATCGGGCGCAATAGCAAGTCTAACCCCGCGACCTACATCGGGCTCTACGACCGGATCCGTAAGCTGTTCGCCTCGCTCCCAGAAGCTGCGGAGCGAGGGTACACGGCGCTGGACTTCAGCCTCACGCATTCCAACGGCACCCGGTGCGAACATTGCTCGGGCGACGGGGTGATCGTGACCAGCCTGCAGTTCATGGCGGACATCGAGACCATCTGCCCGGTGTGCAAGGGTACGCGCTTTTCCGAGGAGGGGCTGGAGGTCAAGTACCGCGGGAAAAACATCGCGGACGTGCTCGAGATGACCGTGGAGGAAGCGCTGGACTTTTTCGCTGAGGAGAAGCTCCTCGCGCACAAGCTCAAGGTCATGAACGAGCTCGGGCTGGGGTACATGACGCTGGGACAAAGTTCGACCACGCTGTCGGGCGGGGAGGCGCAACGCGTCAAACTCGCCTACGAGCTGTCCAAGGTGAAGCGCGGTGCACACAACCTGTACATCCTCGATGAGCCGACGACCGGGCTGCACCTCGCGGACATCCAGAAGCTCCTGGATTGCCTGTACCGACTGGTCGATCAAGGGCATTCTGTAATCGTGATCGAGCACAATCTGGATGTGATCAAGTGTGCGGACTACATCATCGACCTGGGTCCGGACGGCGGTGCGCAGGGCGGGCAGGTCGTGGCGGAGGGCACACCGGAGGCAGTCGCGCGGGTCGCGGCTTCACTGACCGGGCACTACCTACGGGAGGTGCTCCGATAGGCCGGTGCATCGCGACGTCGTCCGATCCTGGGGGCGTGCGCGTCAGAACGATGACACGATGCGCCCGCTTTGAACCCTTGCTCGTAAATCTCCCGGGTCGGATACTTTTTTCATGCTTGCACCTCGCAACGGCTTGCACATATGCATCTGAAATCATATGAATCGGATTACGTCCCGCCATTTTCCTCTTCGCCCGATCCGGCGGTGCCGTCCGGTGCCGGGGGCGTGGGATCGGAGCGGTGACGCCTTCCGCTGAGCGGGTTGCTGTCAACCGCGGTGTGAAGTTGCTCGTTGTCCACATGGGTATAGATTTCAGTCGTCGAAACGCTTTCGTGTCCGAGGATGCGCTGCAGAACCCGGATATCGACTTTTCCGTATTTGTACATCAGGGTAGCTGCGGTATGACGGAGCTTGTGGGTGGAGTAACGGGCGGGATCCAGTCCGGCCTGTCGGAGGGACCGCTTGACGACGACTTGCACCATTTTGCTGCTGATGCGGGTCCCCAGCCGGGTCGTGAACAGTGCCTCCGGGTCTTTTAGTTTGTCGTTTTTGGGGCGCACCTTGAGCCAGTCTTCCAGCGCCTCCATACAGGCGGGATTGAGATAGATGGTGCGTTCCTTTGCCCCTTTGCCAAGCACGGTCAGGGTGTCTTCCCGGATGTCACCCAGCGAGATCCCGCAGAGTTCGGACAACCGCATGCCACAGTTGAGAAACAGTGTGAGGATGCATGTGTCCCGCACCTGGTTGATGGCATCGCTTTCCGAGGCCGTGTTCAGCAGCGACTGGCTTTCCTCCAGCGAGAGATACCGGGGAAGGCGGCGCACCAGTTTTGGTGTTTCCAGTTCGTAGGAGGGGTCTTCTTCCAGGATCCTCGATTTGGCTTTGAGATACTTAAAAAAAGAGCGTAGGGTCGCGATCTTGCGGGCGCGGGTGGCGGGAGATCCTTTGCGCACGCGGCTGACATAGGTTATAAATGCATACAGGTCCTGGAGATGGATCGACTGCAAAAATGTCTCGTCCACCACGCTGATGTCTACATCTTTGAGTGGTTTTCCGCGCCAAGAACGATCCCGCTCCCGCACCAGATAGCGGAAAAACAGGACCAGATCATAGCGGTATTCGCGGACGGTGAGGGGAGACCGCTCCAGGATCGCTTCCATATATCCCAGGTATTCTTCCATATATCGAAACGAATCCATCGTCGTTGGTTCACTCCCTTTTCTGAGGTGTTTCAGCCGGGTTCATCATATCATATCCCCTTGAAGCGACCGCACCAGACGGGGGTGTTGCACGGCGTCGGCGAGAAACGGGGAGAGGGGATTGTGCAGTTGTCCAAAATAGACTCCATGCACTGCACAGGCTTGTTTTTTATTTGGTCTGGTGATAGAATACACCGCAAGCACACAAATGTCCATGTCGGACGGACACAATGAGAGGATTCTACAAAGATGGATAAGAAGCTTAAAGTCGGCATCATCGGGGCTACCGGATATGTGGGGCAGCGGTTTATCACCCTCCTGTCCGGTCATCCCTGGTTTGAGACCGTCGCATTGGCGGCGTCGCCCCGTTCTGCCGGAAAAACATATGGAGAAGCGGTCAAAGGACGATGGAAGATTGACCTGCCGATGCCGGCCGAGATCGAAAGCATGATCGTCTGGGGAACCGATGCGATCGAGCAGATGTGTGAGTCTGTCGATTTTGTCTTTTGCGCCGTGGATATGCCCAAGGACGAAATCCGTGCGCTGGAAGAGCGGATCGCACGCACCGAGACCCCTGTTGTATCCAACAACTCCGCGCACCGCTGGACGCCGGATGTGCCGGTGATGATTCCGGAAATCAACCCGGAGCATGTCGCGGTGATACCGTTCCAGCGCCGCCGGCTGGGCACCGTGAGGGGTTTTGTGGCCGCCAAACCCAACTGCTCGATCCAGAGCTACGTGCCCGCGCTGTCCGCACTCCGCGCGTTTGGCATCGAACAAGTGGTGACATGCACCTATCAGGCCATATCCGGTGCCGGCAAGACCTTTGTGGACTGGCCGGAGATGCAAAACAACATGATTCCCTACATCGGTGGGGAAGACGAAAAGAGCGAGCAGGAACCTCTCCGCATATGGGGGCGTGTGGAAAATGGAGTGGTGGTACCGGCCACAGCGCCTGTGATCTCCGCACAGTGCTACCGGATCGCCGTTCAGGAAGGGCATACGGCCGCGGTTTCGGTCAAGTTTACCCAAAAACCGGACAGGGAAGAGATTCTCGCGCGTTGGGCCGCCTTTGAGGGCCTCCCACAGGTCCGCAACCTGCCTTCGGCACCGAAACCCTTCCTCCGCTATCTGGAAGATCCGAACCGGCCTCAGCCGGCTCTGGACGCCAACGCGGGCGGCGGGATGGCGGTTTCGATCGGGCGGTTGCGCCCGGATCCGGTGATGGACTGGAAATTCACCTGCCTTTCGCACAATACCTTGCGCGGGGCGGCCGGCGGGGCGGTACTGACCGCCGAACTGCTGGTGGACCAGGGGTATATCGTGGCAAAATAAGAGCCGAACCGGAATTCTCCTTGGAAAGGGTTGCCCTACATGATATTTGAGATCCCCTATGGAAAATCGACGGTTTCCGTCGAGATCGATAAAGAACGGGTATTGGGTGTACTGACACCCAACGAAATCACTGTGGAGCGAAGCGGACTGGATGCGCT
Organism: Clostridiaceae bacterium; assembly: GCA_012522285.1. Lineage (GTDB taxonomy): Bacteria > Bacillota > Clostridia > Saccharofermentanales > UBA5734 > JAAYKS01. The sequence goes on from JAAYKS010000068.1 coordinate 7,191, forward strand.
CGACTGGAGTCTCGATCACCCGATCGGGAGCGATCGCCTCGAAGACCTTTGTGTACCCGGTGAACGGGTCGTGATCGTAACCAGCGACATCACCCGGCCGGTTCCCAGTGCCGTGATCCTGCCGCGGGTGCTGGAACGTCTGTCGCGCGCCGGCATTCCGGACCGCGACATCACGTTGGTCTTTGCTCTGGGAAGCCACCGCAAGCATACCCCGGCTGAGATGGAAACATTGACAGGGAAGGACGTTTATTCCCGTATTCGTTGCGTCGACTCAGACCCTTCAGAATGCCAGTATGTCGGCACGTCTTTACGAGGAACGAATTACGCCTTGTTTAAGGAGGTTGTGGAAGCAGATCGCGTGATCTGTATCGCCAATATCGAGTACCACTATTTCGCGGGATACAGCGGGGGCGCCAAGTCGATTATGCCGGGCGTCTCCGACCTGGCCTGCATCCGCAACAACCACAGCGGCATGGTCAAAGAAGAAGCCTGTGCCGGCCGCATCGAAGGCAATCCGGTCCGGGAAGACATCGACGAAGTCACACGCTTCCAGCGGATCGACTTTATCGTCAACGTGGTGCTGGACGAGCACAAACACATCCTGTATGCGGCTTCCGGCCACTGGCGTGATGCGCATCGCAGCGGCTGTGCGTTTCTGGATCGGCTCTATAAGGTTCAGATCCCCCGAAAAGCAGACATCGTGCTGGTGTCTCCGGGCGGATTTCCCAAAGACATCAACCTGTACCAGGCGCAAAAGGCACTGGACAACGCCAAACACGCCGTCCGGGAGGGAGGGGTCATCCTCTGGATCGGCTCCTGTTCGGAAGGACTGGAAAACAAACTCTTCGAGAAATGGATGCTGGAATACGAACCATCGTTCATGATCGAGGAAATCGCACGCGATTTTCAGCTGGGTGCGCACAAAGCAGCCGCGATCGCGCTGGTGCTGCGCAAAGCAAGGATCTTTCTCGTATCCGATCTCGAGGAGGATCTGGTCCGCAGCATCCACCTCGAACCAAAGGCGTCTGTCTCGGAAGCACTCCAAGATGCCACCGCGCTGCTGGGAGATCACGCGAGTGTGCTGGTGATGCCTTATGGAGGATCCACGTTGCCAGTGACGGACTGATTTGAACAAAGATCTGATGCTTTTGTTTTCATATCATCAGAAGGGAGGCGATAGACGGCTTCCTTTTTTTGACACTGCCAATTAGACAAAATTAAAGTTTTGTCTAATTGGAGAGAGGGTAAAACGCGTTTTTGGCTATTGTCTACGTTTTCAACGCCTTTTCGGCAGATTTGGCTTATGCCATCCAAAGGAGTCTTTTTTACGTTTCGATTGTGTTTTGTAGTTTTGTACAGTATTCAACGGCCCAGCGCGTTTGTATTCGCACCGGGCCGTTGGATTTGTCTGTCTTTCTGTAATGCAGTCGTTTATCCAATCTCTCTGTCGGTTTCTCTGATGTAGTTGTTCCATGCGCTGACAACCGCCCGCAGCGACGATCTGCTGACGTTGCTGCTGATGCCCGCTCCAATGTAACTCTCGCCGGTTCCGTTGGAGATCTGTACATACGTGATCGCCTGGGATTGCGTCCCGCGTTCCAGTGCGTGCTGGCTGTAGGACTGGATTTCAAGTTTGGTGCCGAAATGGTTGTTGAGTGCCGAACAGAACGCCGACAACAAACCGCTTCCGGAACCCTCGATGTCGCGTTCTTCTCCCGCGACCGATATCTGTGCCTTCAGCGAGACTTCCGTTTCGCCGATGGCCGTTTCCTGATAATTGTCGATTCGGATCGGTTTCACAATATTTACATAGTTATTAATAAACAGTTCATATATCTCGCGCGAGAGCAATTCCGAATGACGGTTGTCCGAGATCCTGGTACACACCAGGCTGAAGACTTGCTGGACTGGTTTGGGTAGATGCAGTCCGTAGTTTTGTTCGAGGATATAGGACACGCCGCCTTTGCCGGACTGGCTGTTGATCCGGATGATCGGTTCGTAGGTCCTGCCGATGTCCGCGGGATCGATCGGAAGATACGGTACGGCCCAGATACGTGAATCTTCTTTGATGCGTGCCATGCCTTTGTTGATCGCATCCTGATGAGACCCGGAGAAGGCCGTAAACACGAGATCTCCGGCATACGGATGACGGGGATGCACCACCATGCCGGTCGCGTTTTCATACACGGACACCACATGGTCAATGTGGGAAAAATCCAGTTTGGGGTCGATCCCCTGGGAAAACAGATTCATACCCAGCACCAGGATGTCCGCATTGCCCGTGCGCTCCCCGTTTCCAAACAACGTCCCCTCTACCCTGTCCGCCCCCGCCATCAGGCCGAGCTCGGTCGCCGCAACGGCGCAGCCGCGGTCGTTGTGTGGATGCAGACTGACCTGGATCCGGTCCCTGTACTTCAGGGATTCACACATTGTTTCAATCTGATCCGCGTACACGTTGGGCGTGCTCATCTCGATGGTGGCCGGCAGATTGATGATGACCTTGCGGCCCAGATCGGGGCGCCAGACGTCCATCACCGCGTTGCAGATCTCCGCGGCGTAATCCAGCTCCGTGCCGGTAAAGCTCTCCGGCGAATACTCAAACCAGAACTCGGTGCCGGATGTGTCCTGATCGACGTACTCTTTCATCTGTTTCGCACCGGAAACGGCAAGCTCGATCACTTGTGCCTTGTCCATGCGGAACACCACATCGCGTTGCAGCGTCGATGTCGAATTGTACAGATGTACAATCGCTTTATTGGCTCCTTTGAGAGCTTCAAAGGTCTTTGCAATGATGTGCGGACGAGATTGCGTCAGCACTTGGATTACAACATCCTCAGGAATCTGTTCTTTTTCGATCAATGCACGCGTAAAGGCAAATTCCGTGTCGGAAGCCGCGGGAAACCCGACTTCGATTTCCTTGAATCCGGTCTCCACCAAAAATCCGAAAAAAGCCAATTTCTGTTCGAGATCCATCGGGATTTCCAGCGCCTGGTTGCCGTCTCTAAGGTCCACACTGCACCAGACCGGTGCGCGTTCGATCTGCCGTTCCGGCCACTTGCGGGATGTTCTGGGAGCCGTCGGATACTTCCGGTACTTTCGGAAATTCATACTCGTCCTCTCCTCCTTTGGAATATAAAAAAGCCATCTGTCTCAAAACATGAGACGGATGGCTCTGATCCGCGGTACCACTCAAATTCGCCCGATACAGACCGGACGCACTCTGCCGGATACGGGAACACGGTGGTTCCGATATCCTGTCGATGTAACGGTCGACTTCCCGACGCAGCCTAACGAATTAACGCTCGGTGCGTATGCTCCAAGGTGAGTTCTCCTGCCTGTTCGCGTCGCTTCACACCAACCAGCGACTCTCTGTGACGGCCGGACAGGGTACTGATCCTCTTCCCAGCATTTGCGTATTCAATTGTGGAACCTATTTAATCACAGGTTTTTGTGCTTGACAAGGGGGCGTGGCGGAAAATGGATGCGGGTTCAGAATGAATCAGGGCGTAACGCTGCTTTTGGTTGGTGTTTGTGCCGTCACGTCATAGCTGTATCCGTGGTAGGGTTTGTCGGTCAAAAGTCCGATCATGTACACCCGGTTTTCGCCGCCTGCAGCGGAAATCGGAAGCGCTGCGATGTCCATAATGACACCGGATTGCTTGACATCGGTAAAGCGATAGGAGCTGTTGTCTCCCTCTTTGGGCAACAAGACGAGGATGGTTCCCACCTTGCGATTGGTGGTCAGCTGCGCATAATCCGACGCCGCCACCGTCAACAGGCAAGCATCCAAATCCGCCTTGAGCGGACCGGTTCCCTCGTAGGCAAGCACATAGAAGCGGTCGTCTTCCCGCCCGTTTTGTATGATCAGCTTGGAAAAGTCATTCTCGGGGGTCAGTTCGGGAGGCGTTACGGGCTCTCCCGTCTCATCCCCTTCCCCGCCGCTCTCTCCTTCGGATTCGACCAGGATCAACGGGAATGCGTACTGGTGAAAAGGGATCGTGACGGATTTGCGGATGCCGATGATACGGAGCATTTCGTCGATATCGGTAAACGGATTGTTGCGGAACGCAATATAGCCGAGCAGTCCGACACACATCAGGGTGATCGTGATGCGTTGTGCGATGCGGAACCGCCGTTGGGCTTTGCGCTTGGCGATCACCTTTTCATAGGTGGTATAGCCGCGCAGTTTGTACACCCGCTCCCGATCGGTCTGCCGGATCGTGCTGCGGCTTTTCTTTTTCCGGCGACGGATGGAACGGGCCTTCTTGGAGAAGAGACTTCTGATAAACAACATGGAAGACGAGGCCCCGGTGGCCAGCACCGGACCGATCCGTCGCAACCCGTTTGGTAAATCGGTCTTTACAAAGGAGAGAACGGAAGACTTGGCCTTGTCCAGCAAGTTCGACTGCGGCGCGTGAATCCTCCGGAGTTTCGGATTGGGGTCCGTATCGGAATCGCCAAAATCGGAATCGTCCAAAAGGGAGATCTCTTCTTCCGCATCAATCCCCTCCACATCCGGGTCCTGAACGTGCGGTTCCCAATCTCTCTCCAGCGGTATCACACGATTTTCCGTATCTGCGAGGGTGGTATCCAAGATCGCGGCAGATGCAGTTGCCTCGATCGCATCCGGCAGAAGGACCGTCTCCGGTTCGGGAACGTCAGGCCGTGCTTCCGTCTCGGGAACTTCAGGTTGTGCTTCCGATTCGTCTTCCGGTGGCGTTTCCAGCGGAGGCAACACC